>NZ_CAUTBW010000004.1:0-90088 GCF_963536905.1 uncultured Alloprevotella sp.
TTTTGCTCATGTTACTACTGTTTTTTTGCAACAAGCAAAGTAACAAAAGAGGCTGGAATCCTACAAGAGGGGTTCAGCCTTATTTTTTTGCCGTGTAAAACTTTTACCGGACAGCAATAATACTAAAAGAAAATTCCCCACAAACTTACTCCTAGCGAGCAGTTTGTGGGGAAAGTTTTATTGTAGGGAGAACTCTATTTGTGCAGAACCTTCTGCGTAGTTCCGTTGTTCATGCGGACGATGTTTAGCCCGCGCTACAAGTTTGTTGAGGCTATGTTATGGGGAAGAATAAACTGCCGTGGTGCTTGTCTCGCTGTTGACGGTCGCTGGCAACTTCCACTTTGTTATTTCTTCGTGAAATATCCTGTATTAGGATTAGCCATTGAAACATCCTCCTTGTTTGCATTGTATTTCACTGCACCCTTGAGACTTGTACAATTATAGAACATTTCATTAGATAGTGCGCAAGTCCAAGTATTATTGCAATAGATGGTTCGTAAAGAGGTGTTATTACCAAACATTCCACTCATGTCTTGTACCTTCTCGGTATAGAAGTTGGAAAGATCAAGAGAACTTAAACTCGAGCAGGCACAAAACATTTCATGCATATTTTCCACTTTCTCCGTATTGAAGTTGGAGAGATTGAGAAAAGTTAAACTCGAGCAACCAGAAAACATTCCACTCATGTATTGCACCTTCTCGGTATTGAAACTGGAAATATTAAGGGAACTTAAACTCTTACAACCATAAAACATTCCATGCATATTTTCCACTCTCTCGGTATTGAAGTTGGAGAGATTGAGAAAAGTTAAACTCGAGCAGCCAAAAAACATTGCACACATGTCTTGCACCTTCTCGGTATTGAAACTGGAAAGATTGAGGGAACTTAAACTCTTACAACCATAAAACATGTTACTCATGTCTTGTACCTTCTCGGTATTGAAGTTGGAGAGATTGAGAGAAGTTAAACATGAGCAGCCATCAAACATTCCACTCATGTCTTGCACCATCTCCGTATTGAAACTGGAAAGATTGAGTTGAGAGAGTTTCTCGCAATCGACAAACATACCAGACATTATAGTTACTTCAGATGAATTAAGATTTTCCAATCCCTTTATTTCTTCCAGATTCGTGAAGTTGAAGAACCAGTTCTTAGTCGTTTTCGGGCGAAAGTTTTTGAAAGAATTATCAAAGACTATAGTAGTAACCTCTGGTACTGCTGTATACATCGTTCCCGCCCAAGCAGGAAAAGTTTCTTGATCTTCCTCCTTCGTCTCGTCAATTCCCCACACAGTTCCCGTGCGAGAGGATTTCTGAGCATCATAGTAGAACGTCAGCGTTTTCTTGTCGCTGCTTTTCACAACGTAGGCATCCTTCTTCTGTGCTTGAGCGGACTGCGGGAGGAGTAACAAAGCCATGAATCCTGCAAGGAACACAGCACAGATATTCTTGAGTAATTTTTTGCTCATAAATTTTTTTCTTCCCCTTTTTGTCTCCTCGTTTTTCTGCTTTTTAGGAGTGCCGTGTCGGGAAGTCGGGCCGGTAAATAGAATCTGTTAAAGAATATCTTGCTCACTTGTCGATTCTTTAGAAAGTAAAGCTGTAAGTATTACAAGTATTAATAGTTATATGTCTGCGAATATAAGGAAACTTTTAAATAACACAAAAAACATATTTTTTTCTGTGGCACAGAGAGGAATGTGTCGCCCTATTGATGTGGAGGAAGAGCAGGTAGCTGCAAGTTTCAGAGCGGAAAGGGTGGAAGATTGTAAGGTTCACAAAAAAATCTGTATTTTTGCAGAAAAGATTCAGGATTATGTCGCAGAAGCTCGTACAAACACAGAAAGAGGAACAGACGCAGCAGCTAAGTGCCGTTCAGGTGGCTTTTGCTCGACTGCTGGAGCTTCCTGTTATGGACCTTGAGGAGCGTGTTCGCAATGAGATGGACGACAACGAAGCTCTCGAAGAAGCTGGTGGTGACGAAGAACCCGAAGATGTTCAGCCCGATACTGACAACCACGAGGAAGAAACAGACGGTGAGCTGGGCGATATGGAACTGCCCGAGATGGATGATCAAACGGCCGACTATCTGAGTGCGGACGATGTCCCCGACTATCTTGTGCGTCAGAACAATGCGCAAGAAGAGCGCGAGATCCAAATTAGCGAGCAGAGCAATGCCTACGACGAGCTGTATCGCCAGATTGGCGAACAAGATCTCAGCGAACGTGAGCGTGCCATTATGGAATATCTCATCGGTAGTCTTGATGATGACGGCTATTTACGTAAAGATGTCTACACCCTGACGGACGAAATGGCCATCTATCATAATATCGATGCTGAAGATGAGGACGTGGAGCGTATGGTACGCCTGCTCCAAACGTTCGAGCCGCGCGGTATTGGTGCCAAGGATTTGCAGGAGTGTTTGCGCATACAATTGGAAGACCCTGAGCTGAAATCACCTGCGAAGTCCATCGCTCTGCGCATCATCAACGATTATTATAAGGATTTCAGTCTGCGCCATTGGGCACATATCCGCCAACGTTTGGGCATCAGTCAGGAAGAAATGGAAGCTGCCATGCAGGTGTTGCTTCATCTGAATCCGAAACCGGGCAGCGGGCTCAACGAGTCTGCTTCACAAATCGCTCCAACGGTGATACCCGACTTCTACTTGAGCATAGATGAAGACGGTAACATACAAATTAGTTTGAACAACGGCGATGCGCCCGATTTGCGTGTGAGCCGTTCCTACAAAGATACCGTGCGCGAATTTTCCGGAAAAGGAAACCAATTGAGTCGTGCGCAGAAAGAGGCCTACATCTATGCACGCAAGAAGGTGGGCGATGCACAACTTTTTATCGAGCTGGTGAATCGCCGCAAGCAAACGCTGCGCAATGTGATGGAGAGTATTGCTCATATTCAGCAAGACTTTTTCCGCAACGAAGACGACGAATCTTTTCTCGTGCCGATGACGCTGAAAGATGTGGCACAGCGGGCAGGCGTGGATTTTTCCACCGTCAGTCGAGTGACAGGTAGCAAATACGTGCGAACAGCCTATGGCGTTTATCCGCTAAAGTTTTTCTTCTCCTCGCAATTCACCACGGAGAGCGGCGAAGAACTATCCTCGCGACAAGCAAAGATAGTCTTGCGCGAGATTATAGATGGAGAGAACAAGCACAAACCCTATTCCGATGAACATCTCTCTAAGCTGATGGCAGAAAAAGGTCTTCCCATTTCGCGCCGCACAGTAGTGAAATATCGAGAACTTCTGGGAATCCCCAAGAGTGGCCTAAGAAAGAGTTGACACACGAACGAAAATGAACAATCGCATACTCATCCTGACAGCGCAGGTAGTTTCGCTGATTTTTTCGCCTTTCTACATGCCCGTGGTGGCTTTTATAGCGCTTTTTATGTTCAGTTATCTGAACCAGTTTCCCTTGCGCTATAAAATGGTCATTCTGCTGATGGTTTATTTTTTCACAGTGCTGCTCCCCACTTTGTCTATCTACATCTATCGCCGCCTCAATGGTTGGTCGCGCCATCATTTGAGTCGGCGTGTCAATAGATACATCCCCTATTTTCTTTCTATAACGTGCTACGTCGGACTTCTGTATCTGATGATAGTTCTCCATATGCCACACTTCACGCTGGCCATCATCGTGGGAGCTCTGACATTGCAAATCATCTGCGCCGTACTCAACAACTGGATCAAGGTAAGCACTCATGCGGCGGCAGCAGGTGGCGTGGTCGGCGCACTTTGTGCCTACTCGCTTTGGTTTAACTTCAACCCTCTCAGCTGGCTCTGTCTCTGCATTCTCTTATGCGGACTGGTGGGTACGGCTCGTCTCATCCTTCGCCAGCACAAACTTATCGACATCGGCTTGGGCACACTCCTCGGAATCCTCTGCGGATTCTTCTGTGTTCTCTTGGTGTAGTCGTTCAAACATTAGAATTTCAAACTCATTATGATATGGAACCTTTAGTCAGTATTATTATGGGCAGCACCAGCGACCTGCCCGTTATGGAAAAAGCCGCTAAATTTCTCAACGAAATGGAGATCCCCTTCGAGATGACGGCTCTGAGCGCCCACCGCACTCCGCAAGAGGTGGAAGAGTTTGCACAAAATGCCTCTGCGCGCGGTTTGCAAGTCATCATCGCTGGTGCCGGTATGGCGGCAGCCCTTCCCGGTGTGATTGCAGCCTCCACAACGGTTCCCGTCATTGGTGTGCCCATCAAGGGAATGCTCGACGGACTTGATGCCCTGCTCAGCATCGTGCAGATGCCTCCCGGAATCCCTGTTGCCACAGTGGGCGTGAACGGTGCGCAGAATGCCGCCATCCTGGCCGTTGAGATGCTTGCCCTCGCCGACCCCGAAATTGCTGAAAAGCTTACTAAGTATAAGGAAGGCTTAAAGCAAAAAATCATCAAGGCCAATGCTGATTTGGCCGATGTGCAATACGAATTTAAGACCAACTAATAAGACCCTCTATGGTCTTACTCTAACCGAGCCAGGTCCTCATAAGTAGGGCCGTGGCTCATTATTATATCTATATGAAATACCATTCCGGTTCAGAACTATTCAACTATACGCCGCGTGATTCTCACGAGGTGCGCGTGGGCAATAAGCCGTTGGGCGGCGACAACCCTATCCGCCTCCAGAGCATGACCACGGCAGCAACTACCGACACCGAGGGATGTGTGCGCCAGATAAAGGCCATTGTGGATGCAGGCAGCGACTATGTGCGCCTCACTACGCAAGGCACGCGTGAAGCTGAGAACCTGCGCAATATCAAAGCCGAACTCACGCGCTTGGGCTACACCACGCCCCTCGTGGCCGATATTCACTTCAATCCGAACGTGGCCGACGTGGCCGCTACCATTGTGGAAAAAGTCCGCATCAATCCGGGCAATTACATCGACCCTGCGCGTACTTTCCGACATTTAGAGTACACCGATGAGGAATATGCCGACGAGCTGAAACGTCTCGAAGCGCGCTTCCACCAACTACTCGACATTTGCCGCGCTAACCACACAGCCATCCGCATTGGCGTAAACCACGGTTCGTTGAGCGACCGTATCATGTCGCGCTATGGAGATACGCCCGAGGGCATTGTGGAGAGTTGCATGGAGTTTCTGCGCGTTTGTCAAAAAGAAAACTTTAAGGACGTTGTCATCTCCATCAAAGCGTCCAACACAGTAGTCATGGTGCGCAGTATGCGCCTTCTGTGCTCCATCATGCAGGCGGAGGGGATGGATTTTCCGCTTCATCTCGGCGTGACGGAAGCAGGCGAAGGTGAGGACGGCCGCATCAAGAGTGCAGCAGGTATCGGAGCACTTCTCGCCGACGGTATTGGCGACACCATTCGCGTTAGTCTGAGCGAAGCTCCCGAGAACGAAATCCCCGTGGCCTATAAGTTGGCCTCCCATGTGGTACGCCGTGCGGGCCACACCTTTATTCCGGGTATGGCTTTTCCAGGCTTCGACTACGTTCGGCCTGAGCGCCGCGCCACTTGCCCTGTGCTCAACATCGGCGGAACAAATGCACCCGTAGTTATCAGCGAACGCCTCAACGGCTCTACCGAAGTTGGCGAACTCTTGCCCGACTATATCTATGCGGGCCACCAACTTCCGCCGCTCGACAAACGCGTGAAAACGGCCTACATCGTGGATGCCAACGTGTGGAAGCCAGAGGAGGGAGTGTACCCTGCCTATACTGACCAAACGCTGCCGTTCATCGGTATGAATCCTTGTCCGCTCAAATTTCTCTTCCTCACCTATCCTGCCCTCAATGAGGAAGTGAAAGTGTGTCTCCGCCTCCACCCCGAGATGGTCGTTATTGCGCAGAGCAATCACCAGAACCGACTGGGCGAACTGCGAGCTTTGGTACACGAGATGTGGACAGAAAACCTCCAGAATCCTGTAGTATTCTTCGAGCAGAGTGCTCACAGTGCCGACGAGAAAGAAGATTTCCAAATCGAGACAGCGGCCGATCTCGGCGCATTGCTGTTCGACGGACTGACAGATGGTATCTTCCTGTTCAACAACTATCAGGGCAAGGCGCAACGCATGACTTATGCCGACATCGATGCCACGGCTTTTGGAATTCTGCAAGCCACACGCCAGCGCACCACCCGCACCGAATACATCAGTTGTCCTGGTTGTGGCCGAACGCTCTATAACCTGCAAACCACCATCGCCCGCATCAAAGCAGCCACCAGCCACCTCGCGGGGCTCAAGATAGGCATCATGGGATGCATCGTGAATGGGCCCGGCGAAATGGCCGATGCCGACTACGGCTATGTGGGTGCTGCTCGCGGCAAGGTGAGCCTCTATCGCGGCAAAGTATGCGTGGAGAAAAATATTGCTGAGGAAGAAGCCGTCGACAAGCTCTTAGCCCTCATCGAGTCCGATAAACAGAAACGGCAATAGCTTCTTTGACTGGTCGGATGGCTCTGACTCGTCCGAGAAGTCTGACTTGTCCGACCAGTCTGAGATCAAAAAACTGAACTTCCCCCCCCCTCATGAGGGAGAGAAAGAGAGCTTTCTCTTTCTCTGTTTCTTTTATGTAAAATTTTTATCTTTCTTAATTTCTTTGTACTTTCGCAGGCAGAACGGTGCTCATAAAGAGAAGAGCTCAAAAGGGAAACGGGTGAGAGTCCCGTACAGTCCCGCTGCTGTAAGCCTCTTTCTTGTGTGTCTCAACACGCGTCACTGCATAAGTTGTAAAATTTATTCGGGAAGACGAGGCACATAGAGGTAAGTCAGAAGACCTGCCGTATCTATCATGGTTGCATCTGCTCCCCGAGGAGGGACAGCCGCAGCAAAACAGAGCATAAATACTACTTGCCAACTTGGAAAACAAGTTTTTTCTTCGTCTTAGCTTTTTGGCATTTGCCTTTCTGCCTTTTGTGCTTACGGCGCAAAGTCGGAAAGACCGCCATCTCTCGTCCGCTGAAGTCTTAGGCGTTCGGGCCGATGCTTCTGTGGCTTCGGCTGCTCCGGTGCAGAAACTTGACACGGCGTCTATCCGACGTATGGGTGTCACCTCTACTGCCGATGCGCTGCGCCGCTTTGCGGGCGTCAATTTGCGCGACTATGGCGGAGCGGGTGGCTTGAAAACTGTGAGCGTGCGCGGACTTGGCGCACAACACACGGCAGTGGTCTACGACGGAGTGACGGTTTCCAATGCCCAGCAAGGACAAATCGATTTAGGGCGCTTTTCTCTCGATCGCTTGGCGGGAATTGAGCTTCACACGGCCGATGAAGGCAGCCTCCTTGTGCCTGTGCGGCAATTGGGCGCGGCAACAGTCGTGCTCCGCTCTTGGCAGCCCAGTGCGCAGAACCGAGGTATGCACGGCGCGGTGGCCCTCCGTCACGGAAGTTTCGGAGTTTGGAATCCGAGTGTGCTGCTCTCCCAAAATTGGAACGGACATACGGCCGTAAATGTCAGTGCCGACTACTACCATGGTAATAACGCCTATCCCTTCACGGTGAAAAATGGTGTGGCCACGCATCGTGAGAAACGTTTAAACTCCCAGATGAACGACTGGACGCTGGAAGCCAATGTCCATCACCTTTTGCGCCGCGGACAGCTTTCGGGGAAAGTGTTTTATGTCACGAATCATCGTTATCTTCCGGGGCCTGTCACGCTCTATGTCAGTGGCAATAACGAACACCTTACGGAGCAGAATGCTTTTGCGCAGTTGAAGTGGGAACAGCAGTATGGTCGCTGGAATTTCTTTGGGGCTGGCAAAGCGGATTGGCGAGAAAGTAAATACCTCGATATTGCTGGGCGATACCCCGGCGGGCGTCTCGACCAACGTTATAAGCAAGGCGAAATCTACGCTTCGGCAGGCGCATCGTATGCTTGGCAAGCGCTCACAGCAGCAGTGGCTACGGATTGGTTTCGTAATGATTTGACCTCCAATCTCAAAGTTGACAACGACGTGTGGCGCACCTCTTGGCTCACAAGTATGACACTGCGCTACGCTCCCCGCCACTTTGAACTGACGGGCCGCCTTGTAAGCTCCATCTTCCGCAATCACGCCACAGCAGGAACAGAGGCAGCAAAGAATGCCAGCCAACTCTCGCCGAGCCTCTCGGCTTCGTGGAAACTGATATCCGATCAGCGCGCCCACTTGTTTGTGCGCGCTCACTATAAAGAGTTCTTCCGTGTGCCCACCTTTACGGAAAACTATTATTACCACCTCGGAAATACCCACTTGAAGCCCGAACGCACCCAGCAGTTGGGCGCAGGCGTCACCTTCGCAGGGATGCTGTCCGCTCGCTGGCAGGTGCAGCTCACTGCCGATGGTTACGTGAACCGCGTGTGGGACAAAATCTCCAGCATCCCCTACAACCTCTTCGTTTGGCGCACTGTCAATCTCGGCAAGGTGAGGGCTGCGGGGATGGATGTGGCTTTGCATAGCACATGGACGCTGCGCAATGGGCAACAGCTCATAGGTAATGGTACTTACACTTATCAGCGTGTCACGGATCGTACAGATAAGACTTCGGAGGACTATGGTAAGCAACTGGCCTATACGCCACTTCATTCCGGCGCGGTATCTATGGCGTGGGAAAATCCGTGGGTCAATGCCGTTGTTAGTATGACCGCTGCCTCCAAGCGTTGGGCCACTAACGAGCATACTGTCACCACCAGCGTGCCGGCTTATGCCGATGTCAATCTCGGACTTTATCGCACTTTTCGCTTTCGTAGCTTCCAGTTGGAGGCACGTGCTGATTTGACCAACCTTTTTAATCATCAATACGAAGTCATCCGCCGCTATCCAATGCCAGGGCGAGCCTATCGCTTCTCGGCACTGCTGCGGTGGTGATGCCTCAGAGAAATCAACTTAATATTATCACATAAAATTATGAAGAAAACATTCAAAATTGCAGCCCTTGCGCTGTTCGCTGGTCTCACACTGGCTTCTTGTTCTGAGAATGATGGACCGACCCAGAAAGTGGTGACGGTTCAGAAGGAAATGCTTGTCCTCAACCAAGGTAACTACTATGGAGGTGTAGAAGGTACATTGGATCGTTTAGAACTGGGTATGACTACAAACGACTTTTGGAACGGAACAATTACATCAAACGTGTTCAAGGCTGCCAATGGACAGAGTCTTGGCGATACGCCTCAGAATGCTGTGATGTGCGGTTCTAAACTCTACGTTTCAGTTTATGCAAGTAAACTGGTTTGGGTGCTCAATCCCTCCACTAAGAAGATTATCAAGTCTATCTCAACAACTGATCCAGAATGGGTAACTACTGACGGTAAGAACGTTTATGTGGCCAACAATAACGGCTATGTCACTCGTATCGATACTGCTACCTATGCAAAGGATTCCATCCAGGTAGGTCCAAATCCCGCGTGTCTCGTTGTAGCTAAGAACTATCTCTACGCTTCTATATCCGACGGCTACAATTATGCAAACGGATATGCAAACGGAAAGAAGGTAGCAAAGATCGACCTTAAGACCTTCACGAAAACAAAAGACATCGCTGTAGGTATGAACCCCGGCCGTATGGACGTGGACAATGCTGGCAACGTGTTCGTAGTATGTAACGGTAACTATGCTGATGTTGCTGCTGAAGTACAACGTATTTCCGCTTCAGACGAGGTGAAAAAAGTGGCAGAGGGTAATAATATCGTTTGCTTGAACAATCTTCTCTATGTCTTCAACGTAAAAAGCGACTGGGCAACGGGAAAGGTGAACACTTCTGTTAAGATCTTCGATGGCTCAAGCCTGCAAGGACAATCAGTGAACCGCTTTGAGGAGCGCGAGATGGCTCCTGCTCCTACGGGTGTCTTTACGGATCTCAACAAGAACTATGTTATCATCACTTCCGACGCAGATGCCAAGAGCTACAATAAGCCAGGTTTTGTTTATGTCTACAAGAAGGATGGTTCTTTCGTGAAGAAATTCAACGTAGGTATACACCCCTATTTCGTTCTCTTCCCCGGAATTCAGACTACAGTAACAATCTAAAAACATAGGAACTATTCTTTAGTTCTTCCAATAAAGGGAGTGCTCAGTTGCCTTGCAAAAGGAATTGAGCACTCCTTTTTGTGTTGGGAAAGAAGGATTCTTCTCGCCTGTAACCTTATGAGAGCCATGCCCAAATGCCTTATATCACCGAATAATTACTAACTTTGCGGCAGAAATATAATGAAATAAAACAATATGAGTTTACAATGTGGTATCGTTGGCTTACCAAATGTGGGTAAATCAACGTTATTCAACTGCCTGAGTAATGCGAAGGCTCAGAGCGCAAACTTCCCTTTCTGCACGATAGAGCCCAACGTCGGTGTCATCACTGTGCCCGACGAACGCCTTAATAAATTGGCCGAAATAGTCCATCCCGGTCGCATTGTCCCTACTACGGTGGAGATTGTTGATATTGCGGGCTTGGTGAAAGGAGCTTCAAAGGGCGAGGGCTTAGGCAACCAGTTTTTGGGTAATATCCGAGAGACCGACGCCATTATCCACGTGCTCCGTTGCTTTGACGACGACAACGTTGTCCATGTTGACGGCACTGTCGACCCTGTGAGAGACAAGGCTGTTATAGATACAGAGCTACAGCTCAAGGACCTGGAGACCGTTGAGAGCCGCCTGCCGAAGGTGGAGAAGCTCGCAACGATGGGCGGAAACAAGGACGCCAAGATTGAGTATAATGTGCTGAAGGCCTACAAGGAGGTACTTGAGCAAGGCAAGAATGCCCGCGCCGTTAGCTTCGAATCTAAGGAAGAACAGCAGGCAGCGCGCAATCTCTTTCTGCTGACGTCGAAACCCGTGCTTTATGTTTGCAACGTCGACGAAGGAAGTGCGGCCAGTGGCAATGCTTACGTGGAACAGGTGCGCGAAGCTGTCAAGGAAGAGGAGGCAGAAATCCTCGTGGTGGCGGCTCAGACTGAAGCCGACATTGCAGAACTCGAAACCTACGAGGAACGCCAGGAATTTTTGCAAGAGGCCGGTTTGGAAGAGTCGGGCGTGAACCGACTCATCAAAGCTGCCTACAAAATGCTACAGTTGGAAACGTTCATCACCGCAGGCGAGATGGAGGTGAAAGCCTGGACTTTCCACAAGGGTTGGAAAGCTCCGCAATGCGCTGGTGTTATACATACCGATTTCGAGCGTGGCTTTATTCGTGCTGAAATCATTAAGTACGACGACTACATCAGCTACGGTTCGGAAGCAGGTGTGCGCGAAGCTGGCAAGCTCCATATCGAAGGTAAGGAGTATGTTATGCAAGACGGCGACATCGTGTATTTCCGCTTCAACGTATAAAAGATATTTTCGGGCAAGTCGGACTGGACGGTCAGTTCGACTTGTCTTTTTTTCAACCCATCCCTTCCCCTTAAAATCATCTCATTATGATTCATTTCTTATCCCATATTCTCGTGCAGCTGCAAGCTCTTATGGTTCCGCTTTCCTTTGGGAAAGGAATCGACAGCACGACTCTGTTGTCCATCGTCTGGAATCCAGACAAAGTGGCCTTCACGGTGTTTGGTCACCCCATAGTGTGGTACGCCATCATGTGGGTTGTAGGCCTCGCTTTGGCCTATCTGGTTGTTATGAAGCTCTATAAGGACCAACACCTGCCTGATGAAAAGTTTGACCCTCTTTTCATCTATTGTTTCATAGGTATCTTGTTGGGCGCGCGTCTGGGCCACTGCCTTTTCTATGAGCGGGCTTATTTCATGGCTAACCCTCTCGAAATGTTTCTCCCCATGAAGCACCTTGCCGATGGCAGTTGGAAGTTTACGGGCTATGCAGGTTTGGCGAGTCACGGCGGTACGCTGGGCCTCATGATAGCCCTTTGGTTCTACGTGAGAAAGTACAAAGTCAATCTGATGCGTGTGCTCGACAACATCGCCATCGCCACGCCCATCACGGCCTGCTTCATCCGTTTGGGCAACTTGATGAACTCCGAGATTGTGGGCAAACCCACTGATTCTGCGCTGGGCTTTATCTTCGTGCAGAACCATGAAAATTTTGCGCGACATCCAGGACAGCTCTACGAAGCCCTGTTCTATCTGTTCCTCTTCCCCATCGGTTTGTGGCTCTACAAACGCTACAAAACGAAAGTAGGCACGGGCTATTTCTTTGGCTGGGTCTTGACGTGTATCTTCGCCTTCCGTTTCTTCGTAGAGTTCCTCAAGGAAGTGCAAGAGCCTTGGGAACTGTCGATGGTTGAGACCATCGGACTGAATCAAGGACAGATGTTGAGCATCCCCTTTGTGGTGCTCGGCCTCTATTGCTGGTTGGGCGGTAAATACTGCAAGAAGTTGGGCGAACAGTCCACGCAGAAGAAACCTTAAGCGCATATTCACCCATTCCCTTCCCTATTCTTCCATTTGCCAAAAGCCACCCCTCTTGGGATGCCCGCTTTTGGCGAATGGATTTTTTTATGCCTTCTCGAAACATCCGTATACTGTCAAGAAATAACGTAAAACTAACGCGCTGAGAATGGCTTGAAATCCAGCGCGCGATACTTCGGACTGAAAGAACGCAAGGAGAGTCGATTAGCACAATAAGGAAGCCGCTCCCTTGCCCCTCCACACAGAGAAACCTCATAAGCCTATTCGTGGATACAATAAGGCTGTTGGTTGGCTTCCTTATTGCGTCGGCTGACAGCCTTATTCTGTCAGCCGACATCCTTATTGTATTTTTGAGTAGCTTGAAGGGAGTGATTCTTCTCATAAGGCCGAAGATGCTCCACCGCCTTGTTTCAACGAGAAGAAGAAGGATGAAAACCTATGGTTTAGCTCCGCCTGAGTGCATGAAACATGTGGCAATCAATGGTAGGCATTCTTCATCGCGAACAACGAACGAAAAAAATCATTATCTTTGCTGCGTACAACATCCAATATAGAAAAATCATGCAAAGCAAACCTCTTGTTTTTCTGGCACTGGCCACCACTCTCGGTCTGACCTCCTGCTCCAAGATGGGCCCTTTGGGTCCTGAGAATTTTGCAGTAGATCCCTCACCGCTCGAAGCCATGGACAATCAGGTGCCCGTGGTCATCTCTGGGCGTTTCCCTGAGAAGTATATGAAAAAGAACGCTGTGGTCAAGATCACTCCCGTATTGCATTTCCAAGGCGGGCAGTCTACTGCTACTGGCGATATTTTCCAGGGCGAGAAGGTGCAAGGAAATCATCAAGAAATTTCGTACTTGTTGGGCGGCAATTATAAGTTGCGCACCACTTTCCCCTACCGCGACGAAATGCTGCGCTCCGAACTCTACGTTACCTTTGATGCCACTGTTGGAAAGAAGAAGGTAGACATCCCTGCAGTGAAAATTGCCGACGGCGTACTGGCCACCAGCACACTGCTTCGCCGCACTGCCGCTTCAGCAACTGCCGCTTTGGGCGAGGACAAATTCCAGTACGCCATCGAGCAAAAGCAGGAAGCACAAATCAAATACCTCATCCAGCAAGCCCGCATCCGCACCAGTGAACTGCAATCTACTTCTGTGAAAGATTTTGTGCAGACTCTCCGCAATATCAAGGCCGATGGCAAACGCCTGGAATTGGAAAACGTGGAGGTGAGTTCCTACGCATCGCCCGACGGCGGTGAGAAGCTCAACACCAAGTTGGCACAGAGTCGCGACGATGCTTCAGGTAGCTATGTGAAGAATCAGCTGAAGAAAATAAAACTCGAAGGTGAGGTCAATTCCCATTATACCGCGCAGGACTGGGAAGGCTTCCAGCAACTCGTGAGTGAGAGCAACATTCAGGACAAAGAGGTGATTCTGCGCGTGCTCTCCATGTATCAAGACCCCGAACAGCGTGAACAGCAAATCAAAAACCTATCTGTTGGTTTCCGCGAACTGGCTGATGAGGTGTTGCCCGAACTTCGCCGCTCACGCCTTACTGTCAATTATCTGATAGTGGGACGAACCGACGACGAGATACAACAGCAGTTGCAGGCCGATGCTTCAAAACTCAGTATCGAAGAACTGCTCTACGCTGCCACACTGACGGACAATGTGGCCGAAAAAGAGAAGATATACACAACAGCTGACCGACTTTTCCCCGCTGACTATCGCGCTGCGAACAACCTCGGTGTACTGGCTTACGGGCAGGGCAACCTCGCCGCTGCAAAGGACTATTTCTCCAAAGCCGCAAAGAAAAACGAGCAGGCAGCAGAGCCCAAAGCGAACCTCGCCCTTGTGGCGTTGGCCGAAGGCGACTCTAAAACATCGGAGGACTATCTGGGACAAGCTGCTGCGGCACACAACTACGGCGAAGTGCTGGGCAATCTGGCATTGGCTCGTGGACAGTACGCGCAAGCAGCCCGCCAGTTGCAGGGCGTGAATACCAACTCCGCCGCGCTGGCTCAGCTACTGAATAAAAACTATACAGAGGCGCGCACAACGCTCTCTCGTATTCCTCAACCTGATGCCACAACGGCCTATCTGAAGGCTATCCTCGCTGCCCGCACGCATCAAGCTGCCGATGTAGTGCCGAATCTCGAGCAAGCCTTTAAGCTCGACAGCACGCTCAAGGCTCGTGCCGCTAAGGATCTGGAGTTTGCCAACTACTTTAATACTGCTGATTTCCAAAACATCACGAAATAAATGCTTACACGCCGTTCCCTTTGCAGCTTACTCCTGCTCGCGTTGGTGCTTCTGACCGCTTGCGGCCCAGACAAACACCATGTGCGCATTACTGGAGAGTTCAAAAATCTCGACAACGCCGAGTTCTACGTTTACAATGACGGAGAAAAGTTTGCAGGCTTCGATACAGTTCGCATCGAGGACGGTAAGTTTCGCTATGAGAAAGCCTTGGAGGGCACGGAAGTCCTCACACTGCTCTATCCCAACTTCTCGCGCACGCTGGTGGTTGCCGAACCAGGAACCACTATCCATATTACGGGCGATGCTGGGAAGTTGAGCGATGTGGATGTGAGTGGAACGGAGAGCAACGAACGTCTCTCAAAGTTTCGCCACACCAACCAGAGCAAACCCGCCTCCAATGTGCGGATGGCTGCAGCCCAGTATGTCCGCGACAATGCCGCAACGCCCGATGGTTTGGTACTTTTTCTCGAATATTTTGCAGGGGAAAAGGATTTCGATGCTCCCACCACGTTGCAACTGCTCGACTTGCTCAAACAGAAACAACCTAACAAGGCGTTGATAGCTCCTCTCGATGCGCGACTGCGACCGATATTGTCCAATTCCGCGCGTATGCCGTTGCAGACTTTCTCCGCCACCGCCCTCAATGGTTCTGTTGTGTCGAACGCCACCTTAAAGGGCAAGCCTGCTCTCGTTGTGTTCTGGGCAAATTGGTCGTCCGAAAGCACCGAGATGCTCAACCATGTGAAGCGATTGCAGCGAGCCTTTGGGAAGAAGCTGCAGATAGTGGCCGTTTCGATGGACACCAGCATCCCCGATTGCCGACACCGCGTGCAGACCGATACGCTCACTTTTCCGACACTTTGTGACGGTGAGGCCTTTCGTTCGCCTGTGGCCGAGAGATTGGGAGTGCGCTATGTCCCTGGTAATATCTTCGTTGATGCCGCGGGACGTGTCGTAGCACGCGATATTCCGGCTGCCGATTTGGAAAGCCGCGTTTCAAAACTTATGGAGTGAGAGCATCAGCAGGCCCTTTGTGTGGTCTGCTAATGCTCTTTCTCTTTTCATTATCCTAAAATTATTTTTCCTTGTTTACCCAAATTCACAGTGCCGTAGTAAACGGATTGAAGGCCATCCGCGTGATGGTCGAAATCAACGCCTCTCCAGCCAAGCACGATGCTATTGGAGAAACGCCTTTCTTTATGGTCGGCTTGCCCGACAACGCTGTAAAGGAGAGTCGGCAGCGCGTGCAGAGCGCGCTCATCAATTCGTCCTTGTGCCTCCCCCGCCTCAATATCACTATCAATTTTGCCCCCGCCGATATCCGCAAGGTAGGCTCAGGTTTCGACCTCCCGCTGGCCATCGCCATGCTCACAGTGTGCGACCTCATTAAGTGTCCCACGCTCGAGCGTATGATGTTCGTAGGCGAGTTAGGCCTCGACGGCTCCGTGCGAGCTGTGCGCGGTGCACTGCCTATTGCCATCGAAGCTCGCAGCCTGGGGTACGACACGCTCTTTGTTCCCCGCGAGAACGAGCGGGAGGCTGGCGTGGTCAATCAGCTGAAAGTGATCGGTGTGAGTACACTCAGCGAACTCGTAGACCATCTCAACGGTCAGTCGCTCCTGCAACCCGTTGAGGTCAATACGCGGGAGGAGTTCTACCAAGCACAGAGCGACTATCCCCTCGACTTTGCCGAAGTGAAGGGCCAAGAGCGCGCTAAGCGAGCTTTTGAAGTGGCGGCCGCCGGAGGACATAATCTGCTGCTCATCGGTTCGCCCGGTTGCGGCAAGAGTATGATGGCTAAGCGCATCCCAGGCATTCTTCCGCAACTCACGTTGGCCGAATCGCTCGAAACCACGCAAATCTACAGCATTGCAGGCCAATTGCCGGAAAACACCTCACTCATCGCTCGACGTCCTTTTCGCAGTCCTCACCACACTATTTCCGACGTGGCTTTGATAGGAGGTGGCGTCAATCTTCAGCCTGGTGAGATTTCGTTGGCCCATAACGGCGTACTTTTCCTTGATGAGTTGCCCGAATTTTCACGCAGTGCGCTCGAGACGCTCCGCCAGCCGCTGGAGGACAGAGTTATCAATATCAATCGCGCCAAGTATAGCGCCAATCTGCCCTGCTCTTTTATGCTCGTGGCCGCTATGAATCCTTGTCCCTGTGGTTATTATAACGACCCAACGCATAAGTGCAGTTGTAATCAGGGTATGATTCAGCGTTATATGTCTAAGATTAGCGGTCCGCTGATGGACCGTATCGATTTGCAGATCGAAGTAACGCCCGTGCCGCTTGAAGAACTACAATGTGCGCCCAAGGGTGAGAGTAGTTCTGCCATACGTGAGCGCGTGGCCAAGGCGCGCGCCGTGCAGACCGAACGCTTTGCCCATTTGCCCGGTATTCATTGTAATGCACAGATGGGCGCACGCGAAATCGAACGCTTTGCGCAACCCGATGCAGCTGGGCGAGAAGCGTTGGCCATGACTATGAAGAAGATGGATCTCAGTGCTCGAGCCTACGAGCGAATACTCAAAATGGCGCGCACAATAGCCGATTTGGCTGGTCAAGAGGAGGTGGGCTTCGATGCCATATCCGAAGCCGTGGGCTATCGCAATCTGGACCGCTCCGACTGGGGCGAAACGTTCTAAAGGATAAAGATATTTGCTGCTGGCTCTGTGCGCGACAAAAAAAGGTGCGAACTTGTTGGTGGCTCAGAAAAAGAAAAGAGCGGATAGAATGAGGAAGATGGATAACTTACTGATTCTATCTGCTCTTTTCTTGTAGGTTTGAAAAAGCGAGTTAGCGACCGCGCAGGCGGCACATAAAGTAGACGAAATAGAGGCGGGGCAAAAGGCGCAACCGATCCTTGAGACTGTCCACTTCGCTTATCACGCGGATATTGTCCTTGAGTCCTGCCGAGCGCAGACTGTTGCTAACGCCCGTCACATCGAAGTCGGCAATCGGGAAGTCTAATTGCAGAAATCGTTTGCCGGCAAGAAAGAGCTGTTTGAACAACTTAAAATCGGCCGACATACGGTGGCGTATATCGAAAGGATACTCGCGCAAACAAGTCGTATGGGTCAGTGCACTCTGATGACAGAAGAACATACGGTGCCCATTATGCGGCGCTTCAGCTTTCTTGATGACGCCGCGTTTCACTACATCGCCGTAGATAACATCTGCCGCGCGTTCTTCGGCAAAAACTCTCTGCAACACATCGTCTGCCGCAAAGCCATCGCCCGCATTCATAAAAATGACCCATTCTCCCGTGGCCAGGCGAACCCCCTTATTCATTGCGTCGTAGATACCGCGGTCGGGTTCCGATACAACTGTTGTGAGGTGCGGGCGGAAAGTTTCAATCACCTGCGCAGTAGAGTCGGTGGACGCTCCGTCAATGATGATGTACTCCAGATTCTTGTAAGTCTGGCGCAGCACGTTTGTGATGGTTTTTTGCAGTAGTTTATCGCAGTTGTAACAAACTGTAACGACGGATACTTTAGGGGGAGTCATAAATAGTTGTGAGGGATTCTTTTTCAAAGTTTATGGAGTGCAAAGTTACTATATCTTGTTGGCGTGCTGCCCCTTTGCTTTGAAAAACTTGTCCCACAGACACGAGAGCAGCTCCTTTAGAGAAAATCTTATAAGGCTGTGAGAAAATTATAGATACTTTGTGCTATCTTTGCCCTTATAATTATTGACAAAGGCAAACATTGTTTCGATTTACCGAAAGAATATATAACTAATCAATATACTATCTAATGAAAAAAAGAAACCTTTGGGTGTTCCTCGGACTGACTCTGCCGTTGGGCGCAATAGCTCAAACATCGGCTATAACGCAGTTGCGAGGCTATCACTATGGGCAAGATGCAGCTCCAACAGGTTGGGAGTGGCAAAGCCCAGACTCTGTGGCGTACAACAAGCAGATGCCACACGCTTTCTTCTTCTCGTTTGCCAACGAGAGCGAAGCTGCTCGCGTGCAACCTACAGCGTCTAAATACTACGAAAGTCTGAACGGTCAGTGGAAGTTCAACTGGGTGAAGCAACCTTCTGAGCGACCAAAAGATTTCTACCGCCCCGATTTCAACGCAAGCAGTTGGGACAACATTGAAGTACCCATGTCCTGGAACTTGGCAGGGCGCCAGGCCGACGGCTCTTGGAAGTATGGTTTGCCCATCTATTCTAATCAGCGCGTCATCTTTGCCCATCATGTGGCAGTGGGCGACTGGAAAGGCGGCGTTATGCGCAAAGCTCCCAGCAGCTGGCTCACAGCGAAATATCCCAATGAGGTAGGCTCCTACCGTCGTACATTCTCCGTGCCGGCCGATTGGAAAGGTCGTCAGGTGTATATTAACTTCGACGGCGTGGACTCTTTCTTCTATCTCTGGATCAATGGAAAATATGTGGGCTTCTCGAAGAACTCACGCACGTTAGCGCAATTCGACATCACTCCCTACCTCAACAAGAAGGGCGAGAACGTTGTGGCGCTGGAAGTGTACCGCAACAGCGACGGTTCGTTCCTCGAAAGTCAGGACATGTTCCGCCTGCCGGGCATCAACCGCAATGTTTATCTCACGTCGAAGCCACAAGTGCAGGTGCGCGATGTAGTGGCCATTCCCTCTTATAAGGATGCCAACTACACGGATGCAGTGCTCAACGTGAAGACCTATGTTTCCAATCTCGGCAAAAAGGATCAGAAGTTCCAGCTGGCTTATAAGCTGCTCGAGGTGGAACTTTACGGTGATGCCACTAAGCCTGTCAGCGGCGTGGAGGGAACTGTTCCCGTCTCGCTGGTGAAGAAAGGCAGCGAGATGCTGGCCACCGCGCAGATTGCGGTAGGTAAGGCCGTGCGTCCTTGGTCGGCTGAGCGCCCGCAGCGTTATGTTCTCGTGGGCGAACTGAAAGACGAGAAAGGCCGTACTATCGACACCTACTCCACTTATGTTGGTTTCCGACAGATTGAGATTAAGGACGTCCCCGCAAGTCAAGACGAGTTCGGTTTGGCAGGTCGCTACTATCTCTATAATGGTAAGCCCATCAAGTTTAAGGGTGTGAACCGCCACGAAACAAATCCCGACCGCGGTCATGCTATTACCCACGAACAGATGGAACACGAAGTCATGCTCATGAAGCGTGCCAACATCAACCACGTTCGTAACTCCCACTACACCAATGATCCCTATTGGTACTATCTCTGCGACAAATATGGCATCTATCTTGAGGATGAGGCCAACTTAGAGAGCCATGAATATTATTATGAAGCTCCCTCGCTTTCCCATGTGCCCGAATTCCAGAATCAGCATGTTGCGCGCAACATGGAGATGGTACACGCTGATGTGAACCATCCCTCTGTGGCTATCTGGAGTCTTGGCAACGAGGCCGGCCCAGGCGACAATTTCAAGAAGGCTTATGCCGCCATCAAGGCCTTTGATACCTCTCGCCCCGTGCAGTATGAGCGCAACAACGATATAGTTGACATGGGCTCTAACCAATATCCCAGCGTGGGCGGTGTTCAGGCTTTGGCTTCCGGTAAGACGAAAGCCAAATATCCTTTCCATATCTCCGAGTATGCCCATTCTATGGGTAACGCCGTGGGCGATCTCCAGCACTATTGGGATGCTATCGAAAGCACCAATTATGTGATGGGTGGCGCCATTTGGGACTGGGTGGACCAGGCTATGAATAAGGTGCAGGACGCGCAATATAAGGTGGACGGCAAGAATACTGTCAAAGGTCTTCCCTCTACAACCTACTACTGGGCGTATGGTGGCGACTTTGGCGATAAGCCCAACGACGGAATGTTCTGTATGAACGGTGTGATGCGCCCAGATCTCACGCCGAAGGCTCAATATTTTGAAGTGAAGAAGGTTTACCAGAACGTCGGCGTTAAGTGGGTTGATGCCGCGACCAATCAGGTGGAAATCTTCAATAAAAACTATTTCGAGCCCCTCGACTATACCATCCATTTCACCCTTTGGAAGGACGGTCAGCAGGTAGCTGGTTCGGGTTGGAACTATAACGTTGCCATCCCCGCCCGCGAAAAGCGCGTGGTGACGGTTCCTAACTATAAGATGGCCGAACTTGACGCCAATTCCGAGTATTTCCTCAAAGCGCAGTTCTTTACCCGCACCGACCAACCTTGGGCAAAGGCAGGCTATGAGCAGATGAACGAACAGCTCTTGCTCCAGACACCCAATTGTTTGCCCGAGGTGGAAATGTCTCAGGATAGAACACAGCAGCCTAAAATAAAGACCGTGAACGGAGGTATAGAAGTGAGCGGTAAGAACTTCAAAGCAGTGTTCGACACACAACAGGGAGCTATCAGTGAGCTTACTTATGCTGGTAAGCAGATAATAGAAAAGGGTCAAGGCCCTAAGCTGGATGTGTTCCGCGCCCCTATCGACAATGATAATTGGCAGATTGGCGGTTGGTTCCGTAATGGTCTTTATAGATTGACACATAAGGTGAAGAGTTCTACGGTTACTACTGACCAACGGGGCAATTGCGTTATTTCCTTTACCGTGGAAAGTCAGACCGCTCCGGGATGTCAAAACACCTATAGTAATACCGACCGTAATCCCGACGATGTTTACCGCATCAATGAAAAGTCTACCGAACCGGGCAATCTTACTTTCACTCAACAGCAAGTTTATACGATCTATCCCGATGGTTCTATCGAATTGCAGAGTGCTGTGACAGCCGATAATACGGGTGTGGATCTCCCCCGCATAGGATATGCCCTCCAGCTGCCTAAGCAGTACGACAACTACACTTATTACGGCCGCGGCCCTGTGAACAACTATTCCGATCGCAAGACAGGTCAATTTATTGAGAAATACAATCAGAAACTCGACGATAGCTATATCGTTCTGCCGAAGCCGCAAGCTATGGGCAACCGCGAGGATGTGCGCTGGATGTCGCTGACGGACAATGCCGGCGATGGCGTTCTTTTCCGTGCCGACAGTACTTTCAGCTGTTCCGCTCTGCCTTGGAGTCAGCTCGAACTTATGGGCGCTTCGCATGCCTATAAACTCCCGAAGAGCTCCGCGGTTCATGTTCATCTCGATGCGCAGGTGCGCGGTCTTGGAGGTGCAAGCTGCGGCCCAGGCCCATTGCTGGAAGATCAAGTGAAGTCCACAAGCCGTATGTTTGGCTTCCTTATCCGCCCCGTTACAAAGAACAACGAAGATGAACAAGGTAAGGTGCAGACCAGTGGCGAAAGCCCCATTGCTTTCTCACGTGATCGTGCCGGTGAAGTAACTCTTTCAACAAAAGAACACGGCCTTCAGATTCTCTACTCTATCAATGGCGGTAAGCAGCAAGTATACACTAAACCTTTCAACCTGCGCCGAGGAGGTGTAGTTACAGTACAGTATAAGGGCAACAAGAGCAGTACTACGAGCATGTCGTTCGGGAAAATCGACGAAATACCTTTGGAAGCAATCTATGCCAGCAGTATGGAGCCGAACGAAGGAGAGGCTACCCACCTCACCGACAATAAGCTCGACACCTATTGGCATACGCAATATGGCGTTACGCTTACGAAGTTCCCCCACTGGGTAGACTTTGATTCAGGCGTTTTAGGCACGATGCGCGGCTTTGTTTACACTCCGCGTCAGGACAATGTCAATGGTCGTGTGAAGGCTTATGAGATCTACGTTTCCAATGATAACAAAACGTGGCGCAAGGTGGCTGAAGGCGAATTCCCGAACTCAGCAAAACCGCAGCGCGTTCTCTTCTCTCAGCCCACAAAGGCACGCTACATCCGCTTCCGTGCTCTCAGTGAGCAGAACGGCGCAGAGTACGCCAGCGGTGCCGAATTCTCCGTGATTGGCGAATAAGATTTAAGCACAGATATATATCTATTAACGAGCAAGCAGAGGATGCAAATCCCCTGCTTGCTTTTTTGTGAGGAAAGGGAGAGCCCCACAGCCCAGAAGGAAAAAGCCCCCTCCATCTCCCCCATAAGGGGGAGTGCTCAGTATTGGTTCTCAGACTTGTCGGACTTGTCTGACCAGTCCGACCCGTCAGAGACCCAATACTGATTCGTGCTCCTTCGCTCCTTTCGTGCCCTTTCGTGGGCTAAAAATATCAATAGAATTCTTATTTTTCTCCTCCCACGAGGCTCTTCAATCCACGCACAAAAGGGAGAGAGCGATCCATCCCGCCTTCCTGCGCGCCGATACAATAAGGCTGCTGGCTGATTTCCTTATTGAGTCGGCCGACAGCATAAGGAAGCCAGCTGACACAATAAGAAAAATGACGAAGAGGATAAGGAAGATTTTCATCAAAAATGGACTGAAAAGCAAGAAAATCCCTCAAAATCTCCACTTTCCGAAGGATTTCACCCGACTTTTCCTGCCTGCAAAATCAAAAATACTACGAAAATTTTAGCAGAAAGCGAAGAGGAGAGCTTTTCTCAATTTTTCAGAAGAAGGCTTATTGTCAATTTTTGGGAAAGTTTTTAGAAGTTATCGGACGAGTCTGACTGGTCGGACAAGTCCGAGATGCTATTGAGAAATCTGCTTATCGGACCAGTCCGACCAGTCCGAAGAATCCGAACCGTTATCGGACGAGTCCGAGAGTGGCAGCCGAGCACTCCCCCTTATGGGGGAGATGGAGGGGGCTTTTCCCTTTTCTCTTTTTCCTCCCCATTCTCCTTGCATCTAAAAAAAATCCTTATATTTGCAGCAAACACCAAACATAAAAAACATCACACTATGGAAATGGTATCCGTGTTTATGACTTTCGGCATCATCGTTGCCCTAAGCATCTTTTTCTATTTCGTGCCTTTCTTCCTCTGGTTGAGCGCGAAAGTTTCTGGCGTACATATCTCGTTGATTCAGCTCTTTTTGATGCGTATTCGTAACGTCCCGCCAGGTATTATTGTGCCCAGTATGATTGAGGCGCACAAGGCAGGATTGCAGAATATTACGCGTGATAAACTCGAGGCACATTATATGACTGGTGGCCACGTGCAGCGTGTGGTCCATGCCCTTGTATCGGCCAATAAAGCCAATATAGACCTCACCTTTGAGAAGGCTACCGCCATCGACTTGGCAGGTCGCGATGTTTTCGAGGCTGTGCAGACCAGTGTAAATCCTAAGGTGATTGATACGCCGCCCGTTGCTGCCGTTGCAAAGAATGGTATTCAGCTTATCGCCAAGGCTCGTGTCACGGTGCGCGCCAATATCCAGCAACTCGTGGGTGGTGCTGGCGAAGAAACCATCTTGGCCCGCGTGGGCGAAGGTATCGTGTCGAGCATCGGTTCGGCAGAGAGCCATGAAACTGTGTTGGAGAACCCCGATAGCATCTCGAAGCTCGTGCTCCGCAAAGGCCTCGATGCTGGTACGGCCTTTGAGATTCTCTCCATTGATATTGCTGACATCGATGTGGGTAAGAACATCGGTGCTACTTTGCAAATGGATCAGGCCAATGCCGATAAGAACATCGCTCAGGCCAAGGCGGAAGAGCGTCGCGCTATGGCTGTGGCCACAGAGCAGGAAATGAAAGCCAAGGCGCAGGAAGCCCGCGCAGAAGTGATTCGGGCAGAAGCACAAGTGCCACTGGCTCTGGCCAAAGCCCTCAACGATGGCAATATGGGCGCGATGGACTACTACCGACTCAAAAACCTTTTGGGCGATACAGAGATGCGCGAAGAGATTGCTGGCCTGGCAAAGAACGGCCTCTCCTCCTTTGGACAAGGCAATACTCCTCCCCCAGCGCCTAAACGCCGCGATTAAGAAAGCGGAAAACTAAGATACCGTGCCAATGCGTTGTCCTGTCATACAGGGTGACCATTGGCATTTTTCGTTTCCCAGAAGCCAAAGATGCCACAAGAGTATAAGAAATACTAATGTTTTGTTAAAAGAGGTCGTTTGCTTACATATTGTTGTTGGAACTCTTTACATTTGTCGCCGAATGTAATAATAACAGAAGAAAAAACAAGTATGAAGAAGATTGTATTTACATTGGCAGCAGTAGCTGCCTTTAGCTTCGCTTCTTGCGGCGGAAACAAAACAGAGAAAGGCGGAGTAAACGATTCTGACAGTACAACTGTAGTGGCTGATACTACGAATGATCCCGTGGCCGCTGCGGCTCAGGGCGTTACGGAGCAGTTAAAGGCGAGTGTGAACGATCCCGAGAAGTTGCAGGCAGCTGTTACTGCTGTGCAGGCTACGCTTCAGCAATATTTGGCTAATGGTGACAAGGAAGCCGCTGCAAAGTATGCGAAGGTAGTTCAGAACTATATCAATACCGACGCAGCGGTAAAAGAAGCCCTCACAAAGGCGGAAGTGAGCCTTTCGAAGGATGCTGCTGCAGCTAAAGTGGATGTTGCTACAAATCTCTATGAAACTCTGAACGGAATTACCAATGTTGCTACAACTTCTGATGGTGCTATGGAGAAGGTGACAAAGACTGCTACCCAGGAAGCTCAGGAAGCTGCAAGCACGGTGGCTAATAAAGCTGTGGATGCTGCAAAAGAAACAGCAACCAATAAGGCGAAAGAAGAAGTGAAAAAAGGTGCTGAGAAAGCCGAAAAGGCAGTGAAAGAATCGGCAGAGAAAGCCAAAGCAAAGACTTCAGAAGAGGTGAACAAGGGTTTGAAGAAACTCGGCCTCTAAAGCTTTTCGCTTCGATATATTGAGGATGCAGCTTCTTTGAGAGCTTGTCCTCACAGAAAAACGCCCAACCTCTACAGGTCGGGCGTTTGTAGTTATGATGCGGCTTATTGTAGCCTTACTTTTTTGCGGTTTTGTCGGGAAGCAAAGGAGATACTTCAGTGGGTGGAAGGGCAGCAAATTCCTGCGCCTCCATGGCGGTGCGGCTTTCCTTCGCTGCAAAGATGCTATCCTTAAACTTGGTGTCCTTGTTGAGCGTTTCGAGTGCTTGGCGTGCGGCGTTCTGCTGACTCTCTTTCTTAGAGTAGCCACGCCCCTTTCCTGCCTTTTTGCCTTCCAGGATTATGACGGTGTTGAACACGGGAGAGTTGCTGTTCTCCCCTTCCGTATTTTCCAGTTTGAACTCGGCACGTAGCTTATTCTTCTGGCTCCATTCTAACAAGCGCGACTTGAAGTTTTCTTCCTTTTTCGAAAGTGCTTCAAGATTAATGTATTGTCCCAGAATGCGCTTGTCCACAAATTCGTAGCATTTCTTAAAGCCTCGGTCGAGATATACCGCCCCGATGAAGGCTTCAAAGGCATTTCCACCAATGTTATTGCGCTTCGTTGTGGGACGCGTATTGAGACTGATGAGTTTGCTAAGTCCCATCTTCTCCGCCAGCAGGTTGAGCGTGGAGCGCTGTACCACCTTGCTACGCACATTGGTCAGAAAACCTTCTCGCCTGCGCGGAAATTTCTTGAAAACAATGTCGCTGACGATGGTCTCAAGCACAGCATCGCCTAGGTATTCCAGTCGCTCGTTATTGACGGCGCGGCCGGAATGATTCTTATACATCTTGCTGCGATGAGCTAAAGCAATCTGATAGAGCTCTATATTGTGCGGATAGAACCCTAAGATGTCGTAAATTTGAAAATAAAGCTCCTTGTCCTTGCGGAAGAGGAGCTTCATCCTATCAAGTAAATTCGTGTTCATTCTATTAAGTTACGAGTTGCGAGGTACAAGCTGCGAAGCACAATACCCCTCGTATGAATGACGATGTAGGAGATATGCAACGTTAAAGACAAGGGACGGGACACGAAGTGCCAGCTACTGAACGCTGTCTTGTGCCTCGTCCCTCGTAGCTTTGTTTACTTGTACTTCTTCATAATGACGCACGCGTTGTGTCCACCAAATCCGAACGTGTTGCTCAGAGCTGCGCGTACTTCGCGTTGTTGCGCCTTGTTGAAAGTGAAGTTCAGCGAATAGTCGATCTCGGGATCTTCATCGCCATCTTCATGATTGATCGTTGGCGGAACAATGTCGTTGACCACTGAGAGCACGCAGAAGAGTGCTTCAATACCTCCGGCAGCACCCAGAAGGTGGCCCGTCATCGATTTCGTTGAGCTAATGTTGAGTTTGTAAGCTGCGTCGCCGAATACGTCCTTAATTGCTTTTGCTTCGGAGATATCGCCCACGGGAGTAGAAGTACCGTGTACGTTGATATAATCAATATCTTCGGGCTGCATTTCAGCATCTTTCAGTGCGCGCTGCATAACAAGTTTTGCGCCAAGACCCTCGGGGTGAGAGGCCGTAATATGGTGTGCGTCAGCACTCATGCCAACACCGGCCACTTCGCAGTAGATGTGTGCGCCGCGAGCCAAGGCGTGGTCGAGCGTCTCCAGCACGAGGATACCTGCACCCTCTCCCATGACGAATCCGTCGCGGCTCTTAGAGAACGGACGGCTTGCGTGCTCGGGGTCATCGTTGCGAGTGGAGAGCGCGTGCATGGCGTTGAAGCCTCCAAGGCCGCAAGGCCAGACTCCAGCTTCTGCACCGCCTGTTACAATAGCGTTGGCTTTGCCCAAACGCAAGAGGTTGAACGCGTCAGCCAAGGCGTTGGTTGCGCTGGCGCAGGCGCTCGTCGTTGTGTAGTTCGGGCCGCGGAAGCCGTAGTTGATAGAGATTTGTCCGGCAGCGATGTCGGCAATCATCTTAGGGATGAAGAACGGGTTGAACTTCGGGCCCTCAGCTTCATGCAGTGCGTAGTAGCCTGCCTCTTCTTCAAACGTGTGGATACCACCGATACCGACGCCTAAGATAACGCCAATCTCGTTTTTGTCCACCGTGTCGAGGTCCAAACCAGAGTCTTTGATGGCTTCTTGTGCAGCTACGAGTGCGTACTGTTCGTAGAGATCCATCTTACGAGCCTGCTTGCGGTCGATAAAGTCCGCAACCTTGAAATTCTTTACTTCGCACGCAAAGTGAGTCTTGAACTTCTCTGCGTCAAAATGAGTAATAGGAGCTGCGCCACTAACGCCGTTCTTGATGTTCTCCCATGTTTCGGGAGCGGTGTTACCTACCGGCGTGAGGGCACCCATACCTGTCACTACAACTCTGTGTAATTCCATTTTATGAGAGCTAATCTGTTAATAAAGCGCAACGTTTAACGTCAGGAGAAACACGCACCCATTGAGGAGCGCGTTTCTGAAAACGTTAAACGTCGGTATCGGAACTATGGATACAAATATTATTTTGTATGCTCTTCGATATAAGCGATTGCATCGCCAACAGTGCTGATTTTTTCAGACTGGTCGTCGGGGATAGTGATACCGAACTGCTTCTCAAATTCCATAATGAGCTCTACAGTATCGAGTGAATCTGCGCCCAGGTCGTTTGCGAAGCTTGCTCCGTCTTGTACTTCTGCCTCGTCAACGCTCAGTTTGTCAACGATAATTGCCTTTACTTTATCAGAGATTTCAGACATGATTGTAAATGATTAATTTGTTGTTAATATGATTTTTCTGTTTTTGTAGGTTGCAAAAATAGAGACATTTATGGATATACCCAAACTTTTCAGCTGAAAACTGCTGTTTTGTTGCACATTTTTTCCTATTTCTGTGCAATTTTGATATTTCTGGCTGATAAAAAGAGGGTTATGTTGATGAGTAGGTGGGAGAAAAAGGAGGGAGGAAAAAGGCGATTTTGTCAGAATTATAGATAAAAGAGATTGAATTATAAAGAAGTTTTTTTGAATTATAAGGACGATAGTAGAACAAGTAGGGAGGGATAGCAACCTGCTGGAAGCACGTTGCGAAATCCCTCCAACGGCGGTTGTGCTTATTGGCTTTTTCCCATGGCACGAGCGGGCTGCAAACCAGCGGCTGCGGCTTCGAGGGTGAACGCACCAGCTTTGTTGGTGGTTTGAACAATCACGGTACACATTCCGCTAAAGAGGTGCATCTGCGGTTCTTGGAACGCGTCGAGACAAGTGGGGTCGCCGTTGGCCGTGGCTTTGAAATGTGCGTTGCCAGAAACTTTGAAACGTACCAGTCGGTTATCGGCGGGACAGAGATTACCGTCCTTATCAACGGCACGTACTGTATAATAAGCCACATCTTCTGCATTGGCACGGAGGGCTTCATTGTCGGCACGCACAAGTTCCAGATGGTGGGGCTTACCTGCTGTGCGCACCACCTTTTCTGCCACCTGCTCTCCCCTATCATTATAGGCCACCACACGAAGTTCGCCGGGTTCGTAGACAACCTCGTTCCACATCAGGCGGTAGCGTTTCTCCACATCCTTGTAGTCCTCGGGCTGAGTGCGGCGCGGTGCAGATTTCGGTGCATCAGCCTTGCGCAGACGTCCCTGACTTTTCCCATTCACGAAAAGTTCGGCCTCGGGATAATTCGTATAAACAAACACGGGCGTAGTCTGCCCCTCTCGTCCCGGCCACGTCCAATGCGGCAGAACGTGCAGCGTGGACGCCTGCTTATTCCAAACGCTCCGATAGAGATAATAGCGATCCTTGGGCAGCGAAGCCAGATCGATGATGCCGAAGTAGGAACTATGCGATGGCCAAGCATTGGTGTCGTAGGGCGTAGGCTCACCCAGATAATCGAAGCCCGTCCAGACAAATTGCCCCAAAGTCCAGGGCTGGTCGTCGGCGTTGGCAAAATCCCAGTCGGGTATGTTCGACCACCAGCAGGCCTCTAAGTCGTACGAACTGGATTGCTTGTCGGGATACATCTTCCCATCCGCTTTGACAACAGGAAACTTATAAACACCGCGCGAACTGACCGTTGATGCCGTTTCCGAACCGAGGACATAGCCTTGCGGCAGACCCTCGTAGCCTTCTTGATAGCGATGGGCGCGATAGTTATACCCAGGGATGTCTATCATAGCCGCAAACCCATTTGTCAGTACACAGTCCCACTGATCCATGCCGCAAGTCACTTTGCGCGTGGGATCTTCGCGGTGGCAAATATCTTGCAGGCGGCGCGCCACGGCATATCCGTTGGGCGAACACTGCGTGGGCACTTCGTTACCAATGCTCCAGAGTACAACGCTCGGGTTGTTGCGATAGTGACGCACCATGTTGACGATGTCTTTCTCAGCCCAATCGGCGAAGAAACGGTGGTAGCCGTTTTCGCACTTTGCTACGTCCCACTCGTCGAAGGGTTCAATCATCATCATGAAGCCCAGCGAGTCGCACAGCTCTACGAGTTCGGGCGCGGGCATATTGTGGCTCGTGCGGATAGCATCGCAACCCATGTCCTTGAGTAGGCGAAGCTGATGGATGAGTGCACTTCGGTTGACGGCCGCACCGAGTGGTCCTAAGTCGTGATGGTTGCAAACTCCCTGAAACTTACGGTGCTGACCGTTGAGAAAGAACCCTTTATCGGGCACAAACTCTAAGGAACGGATACCAAAGCGCGTCGTGTAAGTATCTTGTAATTGTCCGTCGGCCGTATAGATGCGGCTCACGGCGCGGTATTGCTGCGGTGTTTCGGGCGACCATAGGCGCGGGTGTTCTATCGTGAAATGCTGCACGAAAGGCTGGCCGTGCATCGTGGTTTGTGTGTTCTCGCGTGTGAGTACGATATGGTTGTCATTGTCGAGGATAGTGGTCTCCACGCGCAAGGGCTTTCCCTCCCCTCCTTCCACATTGAGGCGAAGCTCTACAGAGGCGTAGTCGGCTGCCACGTGCGGCGTGAGCACCTGTGTGCCCCATACAGGCACATGGATGCGGTTTGTGTGGATGAGTCGGACATTGCGGTAAAGTCCTGCACCAGGATACCAGCGCGCCGACTGTGGGCGGTTCTCCAATCGGACAGCCAAAACGTTGGCTTGGCCGTTAGGATTCAGATAGGGCGTAATGTCGACGAAGAAACTGTTGTAGCCGTAAGGCCAGAAAGCCGCTTTCTGTCCGTTCACAAATATTTGAGCCTCGCTCATAGCCCCATCGAAGAGCAGCGTGGTGCATCCTGTGGTGTCGGCCGCGAAAGTTGTTCTGTACCATCCTACTCCCGCATACGGCAATCCGCCCGTGCGTCCTGTCTTTTCTGAAGCTTCCGTCTCGCCATTCTGCGTAACAGCCACGCGCTGCAAGTCGTTGTTGCGGGAGAAAGGCCCTGTGATGGCCCAGTCGTGGGGGATGCTCACGGCTTGCCACGCTTTGCTGTTGTATCCTGTGGCTTCTGCGCCCAGTGCCTCCCCTCTGTGGAACTGCCAGTGGGTTTTGAGCAATGTTTCCGAGCGTTGTGCCGATGCCGCCGTGGTGCAGAGCAGTCCGGCAATGAGGAGAGAATGGAGCATTTTCATATTGTGTGGTTTTTGTTTCTGCTGACAAAAATAGGAAAAAACTGTGAAATCTGTACAAGGAAAAGCCCCCTCCATCTCCCCCATAAGGGGGAGTGCTCGGCTGCCACTTTCTGACTGGTTGGACAAGTCTGACAGGTCGGACGGGGACGATGAGTCTTGCTGGGCCGATAAGCAGCTCTTTTAACAACCTTTCCGACTGGTCCGACCAGTCCGACTTGTCCGATGACTTCTAAAAACTTCCCCCAAAATTGACAATAGGCCTTCTTCTGAAAAATTGAGAAAAGCTCTCCTCTTCGCTTTCTGCCAAAATCTTTGCGGCATTTTTGATTTTGCAGGAGGGTAAAATCGGGCGAAATCTTGCGGAAAGTGGAGATTTTGAGGGATTTTCGTATTTTTTTGGCTGCTTTTGATGAAAATCTTCCTTATCCTCTTCGTCATTTTCCTTATTGTGTCAGCTGGCTTCCTTATGCTGTCGGCCGACAGCCTTATTGTGCTGGCTGACGCAATAAGGAAGTCCACGCGCAGGAAGGCGGAAATGTTCGCCCTCTCCCTTTCGTGCGTGGATTTGTGGGCTTCGTGGGAGGAGAAAAATAAGAATTCTATTGATGTTTTTAGCCCACGAATATTCACGAAAGAAGCGAAGGAGCACGAATCAGCATGGGCTCTCGGACGGGTCAGACTGGTCCGACAAGTCCGACTAATCCGACCAGTCTGAGAACCCAAGCTGAGCACTCCCCCTTATGGGGGAGATGGAGGGGGCTTATTCCTCTTGGGCTGGGCTCTATCTTTTCTCAACAAAAATCCCCACGCGCTGTGAGGCACGTGGGGAATATGAAAGATAAGCTTAATCTTACTTATTTCTTCTCGCGGTAGTGCTTGAGGCCTTCTTCGAGGAATTTAACGTAGCCAGGGATGTCCTCTTTGTAAGAGAAGCTGTGGTTGAGCGCCTTTCCTTCGTTGTCGACAGGTACATAGAACGGCTGGGTCTGCGCACCGAACTTGGTGCTCTCCAAGTAGCTCCATTTGTCGCCCACAGTGCGGAGAATCTTGGTGGTGCCGTCTGCCTGCTTCACTTCGATATTCTCGGGCAAGCGCGTCTTATCGTCCACATAGAGCGAGATGAGCACATAGTCTTTGTTCATAATATCGCGCACCTTGGCATCATGCCACACGGCCAGCTCCATCTTGCGGCAGTTCACGCAGCCGAAGCCTGTGAAGTCGAGCAGAACCGGTTTTCCTGCCTTCTTGGCATAGGCCATTCCTTCCTCGTAGTCGCGGAATTTTGCTTCCACCTTGACTTGGTCGAGATTGAAGTCCTGCGTGTACATCGGCGGAGCAAAGGCGCTGATAGCTTTGCAGGGCGCGCCCCAGAGTCCTGGAATCATATAGATGGCGAAAGCCAAGCTGCCGAGGCCTAAGAAGAAGCGCGGTACGCTGGTGTGGGTATCGTCGTCGTCGCTGGGGAACTTAATCCAGCCGAAGAGGTAGGCGCCCAAGAGACCAAAGATGGCAATCCACAGGGCAAGGAAGGTTTCGCGGTCCAGAATATGCCAACCGTAAGCCAAATCGGCCACGCTGAGGAACTTCAAGGCGAAAGCCAGTTCGATGAAGCCCAGAACCACCTTCACCACGTTCATCCAGCCACCACTCTTTGGGGCTTTCTTCAGCATGGTGGGGAAGAGCGCAAAGAGCGTAAAGGGAAGAGCCAGAGCAATGGCAAAACCCAACATTCCGATAGTGGGGTTGAGGATTGAACCGCCCGCAGTGGACACTTCAACCAGCAGGAAGCCGATGATAGGGCCTGTGCAGGAGAAGCTCACCAGGGTGAGTGTGAACGCCATTAAGAAAAGTCCCATGAAACCTGATGCGCTGCTGGCTCGAGCGTTCACCTTGTTGTTCCAACTGGAGGGCAGCGTGATTTCGAAGCCTCCCAAGAAACTGGCAGCAAAGACAACGAGCAAGAGGAATAGGAAGATATTGAACACAGCGTTTGTGCTCAAATCGTTCAAGGTGTTGGCACTCGACAGAGAGGTGACGATGAGGCCCAGAGATACGTAGATGACCACGATGCTTATGCCGTAGATGATGGCATCGCGGATAGCTTTCCGCCGGTCGTCGTTGCGGTGGAGGAAGAAGCTGACGGTCATCGGAATGATAGGCCAAACACAGGGCGTGAGGATGGTGATGAGTCCGCCAACAAAGCCCATGAGGAAGATGTACCACAGTGTGCGGTTGTGCGTGCCGCCGTCTTCGCCCCAGTGCTTGAGTTGGTCGATAGAAGACTGATACCATTGAGCAATATCTGAGGAGTCGGCAGGGGCCACTGTGGTGGGAACTGCAGCCGTGTCTATGGCATTGGCCAATGCAGTTGTATCGATTGTGGGGGGGGCCCATCCTGCGGTGCGCATTGTTGGATCCGGTTCAGTCTTATGAGCCATTTCGGCTGCCGCCGCTTTGGCTGCCTCACCGGTAGGGCCGTCAGAGCCACTGACAGTAACCTCTGTTGTGGAAGGCGGCAGGCAATTCTGATCGTTACATGCGCCCCACTCCAAGTAGGCCTTTAGTTTGTAGTCCTTTTTTGTTAGTTTGATGCGCTGCGTGAATGTGGCTGTGTTTTCAAAGAAGGATAGTTGCATCTCGAAAACATCATCGTGCATACTCTTCACACCAGGCCCTGGCTTGAGAGCGCCAAGCGGCTCAGCACCATCCGCCTTGTCCACACCAAAGCGAGCCGCCGTTGGGCCGCCGTCAGGGATATTAGTACTGTAGACATGCCACCCTTTGGCTATTTTAGCCTTGAAAGTGACGTCTATCTCTGTTGGGGAAACACGCTTCTGCGACACGCTGAACGACACCTGCGCTTGTAGCGTGTTGAGGAGTCCTGCTATTGTCAGCAAAAGCAAAGAGAGACATTTCTTCATAAATTATTCTAGGAAATTTGAGGTTTATAGCGACAAAAGTACCTAATTATTTTTATTCTATTCCTATGGAAATGTGTTTCTTCAAGTATTTAAGGAAGACTTTTCTATAAATGTGGGGATAAATAGCTTTGTTTTTTACGACAAAGGCTCAAAGAAAAGCCCCATCATGTAGGCTCAACGCTCTCGTTTGAAGTAGCCAATGATGGGGTAGTGGTCTGAAAAATTGACTCGGTTGTCTATGTAAGCGGAGAAAGGCCGCCAATCGTCGGAACAGAAAAGATAGTCGATGCGCACAATAATGGCATCGCGGTTGAAAGACCGTCCCAATCCGTTGCCAGTGCGCACATAGGCATCGCGTAAGCCTTTGCTCATTCGGTAGTAAGTATTAGAAATGGGGCTATCATTGAAGTCGCCGCAAACAATCATGCTCTGGCCTTTCTGCTGCGCTATGAAAGCCGTGATTGTGTCCACCATGGCTGCTCGCCCGATGCTGGCCCGACTAATCTTAGATATGATGGTGCGGACGGCTTTCTCATTGTTGTTCTCACTTGGCCCTCGCACGCTGTTGTGGAACTCGTTCCTGTCGTCCTGCGTGAGGCCCATGCTGCGCAAGTGGTTATTGATGACGAGGAGCGTGTCCTTATCCGATAGTTTGAGCCAGTAGGCCATTGTTCCGTTGTTGCCTATTTGGCAGATGCGCTTGCTGCGGACAATCGGATATTTGCTGAACAAGACGAGCTTACTATCGTTGAAAGTATCCTCTTGATGGTAGCGTTGTTCGCGAAAAATAGGGTAGATATAGTTTTGATAATGTTCTTCACGTGCAAAGCCTTCTTGCACACAGACAATATCAGGATTTTCGTTGGCCAGATAGTGAGCGATGCGGTTGCCAGTTATTCCGTTGATGGTGTCGTTTGTTGCGCCGCCCCAGCCAGCGGTGTTGTAAGAGATCACCTTTAGGCTACCCTTAGGTGCAGGGGAGCTGAGGTTGAACGGGCAGTAGGTGCGGATGGGCACAATACAGACGAGCAACCCCAAGAGCGTAATCCAGAGTTGGCGCGGCGTGAAAATCAGCGAAAGGAAAGCCATGAAAAGCGTGCCACCCAGCAGAAAGGGAAAGGCAAGTCCAAGAATGCTGAGTAGCCGAAAGTGAGTAGGGTTGACCATGACCGAGGCTGAGCATGCCCACAATAAGAGTACGCTCGTCCATGAAGCACCGATGATGATTTTAGCAAAGGTGCCCGTTTCTTTTCCTTTTTGTGTCTTTCTGGCCATGGGAGTTATTACGATTGAGAATTACGGAAGAGGAAATCTTTTTCTTCGCGTGTCAGACTATCATACCCCGACCGATTGATTTTATCAAGAATGCGGTCGATTTCTGCCTCTTGTTGTTTTTTTCGTAGGTTGTAGTCGTAGTCAGATGTATGACTGTTGAACGCTCGCCCACCACTAATATGTATGTCCGGTTGTTTCCCGAATCGTTTCTTCAGACGTTGCCAAAGCGTAGGTTTGGCAGGCGTGTAATTGTCCCAGCCTCTAAAATTGCTCGTACGGTTGCTCTGCTTGCGCCAGTATAGGAGTAGCAACCAGCCGAATAGCATTCCGCCGAGATGCGCAAAGTGTGCGATATTGTCGGACATACCGAGCGAGAGAGCTTCTATGACAATGTAACCCATCACGAGGTACTTGGCCTTGAGCGGGATAGGCGGGATGAGCAGCATGATACGTTCGTTGGGGTAGAGATAGCCGAAGGCGAGCAGTATGCCATAGATTGCACCCGATGCACCAATGGTGGTCCACGCGTTCAGTAGTTGTCCCATGGGTATGAGTGTTCCGCCGACCTCTACAAAGTGATGATTTTGCATTCCCTCAATGAAATACTGCGCCAGCTGCCACACTTCTTGGCTCAAAGCCGCTCCAAGACCGCACACGAAGTAGTAGGTGAGGAATCGGCGGGTGCCAATGGTGCGTTCGATAATGCCACCAAACATCCAGAGTGCAAACATATTGAAGAAAAGGTGGCTCAGTCCGCCGTGGAGGAACATATAAGTGAGAGGCTGCCAAAGGTAGAAATTATCAGCCAGCACAAAATGAAGGCCGAACCAATTGGAGAGATCGACAATTCCTGCCTGTTGAAGCACCGTCTGCGCCAGCAGAACGATACAATTGATGATGAGCAAGTTTTTAGTAGCGGGCGGCATCGCGCTCATAGGGTTTGCCATAATCGTTTCTTATTTTTTCGCTGCAAAGATACAATTAAAGTGCCAACAAGTATGGTCCGTTGCTTGTCTTAGTGCAGTTTTGACCATCTTTGCCACTATATGTAGTGAACAAAACGTCCAAGATGTTGTCCTATTCCTTTTCTCTTTTCTTTCCTCCTATAAGCGCGTTTGTCCCTGTCTCTTTTGTGTATCTCCGTTCTTTAAGGTATTTTTGCGCCGCAAAATAAATATCAATTTTTAGAATAGAACCTATGATAGAATTTATCGAACCCTACATTGGAATTGCTCTGAAACTAATCACGGGTATGATTGGCATTTTGGCGTTTTTGCGCATAACGGGCAAGGCGCAGATGGCACAAGTCACGCCGCTTGATACTGTGAGCGCATTTGTGATAGGTGCGCTTGTCGGCGGTGTGCTCTACAATCCTGACATGACCTTATGGCACATTCTCTTTGCTTTGGTGGTCTGGACAGTATTCAATATGCTTGTACGATTTGCTATGCGCTCTGCTCGCCTACGTCACCTTATCAAGGGTGAAAGTGTATACTTAGTGAAGGACGGCATTATAAATTTCAAAACATTCAAGCGCAACAGTCTTGAGATGGAACAATTCCGTTTGATGCTCCGTCAGAAGGGAGTTTTCTCGATGTTTGATGTGGAGAACGTTTTGTTTGAGACCAATGGTGCTGTCACTGTTAGTTCTCCCAGCAAGACCGATCTCTCTCATCTGCTTGTTAATAACGGCGAAATCGTGGAGCATACTCTTGGTCAGTGCGGTAAGACTCGTGCATGGGTGATTCGTAACATAAAAAACAACGGCTTTGAGAGTCCTGCTGAGCTCTTTTGTATGGAGTGGACTCCGAGCAAGGGATTCTATTTTGTGACCTACGAAGGCGATGTCAAGAGAGGAACTGAGGAAGTTGCGGCTGATGAAATTGAAACCGTAGTGCGCTCTTGATTTCTGATAGGCAGGATTTCTAAATTGCTGCGTTTACATCTAAAGACAGACGCTACAGTACTTAACGATAGGTATTGTAGCGTCTGTTTTTGTGTAGGCTGGTTCTGCTTTTATCCATCACTTTTCTCCGAGGGGCTTATATTAAGCGGTCGTTACATCCCATAGAGAAAAGAGAAAGGGAGGCCCACATGCTGCGCAGCAGCTCTGTTCTGGCCTCCCTTTTAATAGTTCTTGAAGAAAATCTTACTGATTTACAAAACGTATTTTCTTATTCATTTTTTCCAGACGAGCCTTCATCTTTGCAATCTTCTTTTCCATTTTCTGCAAAGTCTTTTGGCTCTTAGCGAGCTTCTTATTGATTGCTTTTGTTTCTTTGAGAACCTTAACAACCTTCTTGGCATCTTTAACGGTGCTTGAAGCATTTGAAGTATTAAAGTCGGTTGTCATGGTGTTTGCTGAACTGTTGATAGTGTTAGCTTTATTGCTGATGTCAGCATAACGAGCTTGTTCTTTCGCATAATCGATCTGCATTTTATTCAGTTTAGCTGTCAGTGCTAATACCTTTTGCTTTTGTTTCAGATCTTCTACTTTAGTTGCGGTTTGAGCAAAGACTGTCATGGTAGAGAGTACCATGAGACAAAATACTAAAATCTTTTTCATATCTATGATTGTTTAAAAATTGTGCGGCAAAAGTAGTGAATAAGATAATGATATGCAAAGCTTTTGCTTTTTTTATGATAAAAGTCTACTTTATAGAGCTGCGAGTGTACAGCCTTGGGACGTGAGATTGTATAAAAAAGAGAGCGAACGCCACAATGGACGCGCGCTCTTCTTTGTTTATACTGGCTGGCCACTGCAACCTGCTGGTTGCTGGCTCGGCAGTACTTAGAATTCGAATTGTTCGATTTTCAGCATACCAGCTGCCTCCAGCTGACCCACATATTCCTTGAAGTGAGGAGTTTGCATATGGGCTTCGAGAGCAGCTTTGTCTTTCCATGTTTCACAAATCAGAAAGATTTCGCCACGTGTGGCACTTTCGAAACAGTCGTAAGACACTACGCCTTCATCTTGTTGCGATGCGGCAACAAGAGCAATAGCGGCTTCGAGGGCATCGTTGTATTTTCCCTCATTAGCCTTGAAGAAACAGTTTACTCGTATCATATTTTTTTTCATATAAGAGGCGCGGAGCTTTACTACCACTGCGAGCGGTGATGGCAATTCTCCGAGCCGGCGTTATTATTATCAAAAGAGATAGGCCACGCGAAAAGAGATTGTGTTGGTGTGGAAATGATAGTCTGAAGCATTAACGTTTTGCCCCGTTATCTCCTTGATAGGGTTGGCATATCTGGACAACATGAGGTTGTAGTTGAGGCCTGCTTCGAGATGTTTGAAGACTTTCACGCCTGCACCAAAGTTCCAGCTCACGTTCATATTCTTGCGGGTGAATGTGCTACTCAGCACGTTGTTCTCGGGCGTAGTAAAGCTTTTCCAATTCCATTCTTTGCCGCCAACATTAAAGCCAAGCTGAGGACCTGAAGCCACATAAATGCTGGCCAGATGGCCTAAACCAACGGTGTAGCGGGCATTTATTGGAATCTCGATCGAGCAGAAAGTTTTGCTGTAGTTATCGTCCAAGTTCATGCGAAGCTGACTATAAACAACAGCTGCATCGCCGCCGAAGCCCAACTGGCAGAAGTTGATCTTCGGACCGAAGAACCAACCATAGCGATTGGCCGAATCGAAGTTCTTGTTGAAGTTATGGAAGTTTACCTTACTCATGTTCATGCCTGTCAGCACACCAAATTCGATACCGGCCTTGGCGGGTGCTGCTGCCATCAAAAGGAGCAGAACGAGCGAAAAGAAACTTTTTTTCATAACGTTGTTGTGTTTGTGTTAGTTCACAAAGATGAAGGTGCGCTCCACCCAGTATTCGAGGATACCAGCAAGGTAGCCCACGAAGGCAATCCAGGTGATGTTCTTCAGATACCAGCCAAAGCTGATTTTCTCTAATCCCATCACCACTACGCCTGCTGCCGACCCGATGATGAGCATCGAACCACCCACGCCAGCGCAGTAGGCCAGAAGTTGCCAGAAGATGCCGTCCACCGCCATATCTCCAGTTGGCGCGATGGGGTACATGTGCATACAGCCAGCCACGAGAGGCACGTTGTCGACAATCGAACTGATCACGCCGATAACGCCCGTCACCAAGTAGTGGTTGTTGCCACTCGCGTCGTTGAGCCACTGTCCCAAGCCCGTTAAGACGCCCACTTCTTGCAAGCAGCTAACGGCCATCAAGATACCGAGGAAGAAAAGGATTGTGGCGAAGTCGATTTTTGTGAGCAATTTGGTCACGCGTTTCTTCATGTTGTCTTCGATGTGGTGCTTAGAGCGGTAGAACATCTCTGTTGTGAACCATAGCAAGCTCAGTACGAGGAAAATACCCATATAGGGAGGCAAATCTGTCAGATAGCGGAACACGGGAACAAACATAAGTCCGCCCACACCCAAGAAGAACACAATCTTGCGCTCTGTATGGCTGAAATCGAGCGTGTCGCCTTCTGTGGCATATTCAGCAGGCGCCAATTCGCCTTTCAAGCGGAACTGCAAGATGAGAGCAGGGACAACCATCGAAGTGAGTGAGCAGATGAAGATTTCCTTCATAACACCAGCTGTGGTGATGTAGTTGCCCACCCAGAGCATGATAGTGGTGACATCGCCGATAGGGGAGAAGGCGCCACCCGAATTGGCTGCAATGATGATGAGCGAAGCGTAAATCAAACGGTCCTTTGGATCGTTGACCAGTTTGCGTAATACCATCACCATTACAATGCTCGTGGTCAGATTGTCGAGTATGGCACTCAGCACAAAAGTCATCAGAGCGATGCGCCAGAGTAGTTTGTGTTTAGAACGCGTACTGAGCGTGTCGCGCACAAAGTTGAAACCGCCGTTGGTATCAACGATTTCCACAATGGTCATAGCACCCATCAAGAAAAAGAGCGTTTCGCTCGTTTCGCCAAGATGTTCTTTCAGCAGGTTGCCCATAGCTGCCGTGGCGCTGCCTGCTTCTTTCAAGAAGTCGAGCCCGTGGAAACCACTGATAAACGTTTCGGGAGCGAGAGAGAAGAGTGTCCAGCAGAGCACACACATGAGGAGTGCGAGGGCTGCCTTATTCACTTTGAGCGAGCTTTCGAGGGCGATGCCGAGATAGCCCAGTACGAAAGTGATAACAATGACAAGTGTCAGAGTTGACATACTGTAAATGTGTTTAGATGGTTTATAATATGATTTTTGCGGGGGCAAAGAAAAGAAAAAAAAAGCATTACGACAAATATTATAATTGAAATTCCTTAACTTCGCGCTCGAAACACAAAAGCTCTGCCTTCATAGTTCAATGGATAGAACAAATCTCTCCTAAAGATTAGATCTGAGTTCGATTCTCAGTGGGGGTACCACGCGTAGCGACCAGCCATCGAGCACCTTCTGCTTCTGGCTGGTCGCTTTCTTTGTTCTTTGTCAATACAATTCTTATTTTCCGCCTCTGAGAATGGCTCGAAACTGCGCGTTCAATGGAGAGAGCGAAAAAGATTCCCTTCCTGTGCGCGGTTTTCCTTATTGTATTTGTCAGCACAATAAGGCTGTCGGCTGACATCCTTATTGCGTCCGCCGACACAATAAGGAGACTAACGAAGAGGATAGGGAGAAAATTCATCGAAATAGACCAAAAAAGTGAGAAAATCCCTCGAAAGATTCACTTTCCGCAGGATTTCGACTGATTTTCCTTTCTCGAAAGAGAAAAAATACCGCAGAGATTTTGGCAGAAAGCACAACCCAAAGAATTTCTCCATCTTTTAGAAGAAAAGCTCCTGTCAATTTTTCAGGAGGTTTTAGGTGTTCTCGGACAAGTCGGACTGGTCGGACAAGTCCGAGATTCTGTTGAGAGATCTGCTTATCGGACTGGTCCGACCCGTCGGACTCTTCCGAGCTCCAATAAAGCCTCTCAAGAATCTCAAGTGGCAGCCGAGCACTCCCCCTCATGGGGGAGATGGAAGGGGCTTCCCCTTGGTCTGCGGAAGCTTTCCACCCAACAAAAAAGCACCCACGTTGGCGGGTGCTTTTAATCTTCAGGAGGAAGTCTCTTATTTGAGCTCCTTCATGTAGTAGGTAATGGTGGGGAAGTGGTCCGCAAAACCATTCTGCCAGCGGGAGCCGTCGAACGAACGTAGCGGATAACCCTTCTTCTTACCTGTGGGCGTAATCATATAGGAGGGGTTGAACACTTGTGCCTTCCAGAACTTCAGTGAGGAGTAGTCTTTTCCGAGGAAGTTGCCCGAAATGATTTGCTGGTCGTAGAGGCCCCAAACATCTTGATAGCAGAGTGTACCAATACCTTTATCGAAGAGCGGCCAAGTAGCATTGAAATAACCGTCAGTAGGCGTTTCTTTCTGCGTGCGCTTCGCTCCAAAAACCTCCGCACAGCTCTTGTCGTTGGGGTTGTCGTTGAGGTCGCCCACTACGATAACTTTTGCCATCGGATTCGCCTTGCGAATGCTGTCGGCAACGGCCAGAGTTTGGCGAGCAGAATTGGCGCGGAGCGGCACAGATACAGCTGCTCCACCATATTTTGAGGGCCAGTGGTTGACAAGAATACTTACGGGTTCGCCAGCTAAGATGCCGTCCACTTCCAGAATATCGCGCGTGTGGCTCACACGGCCTTCGCGCATTGTGTGATGGGCATTGCTGCCTGTGAGACGGAACAAGCGAGGATTGTAAAGGAGGCCCGTGTCAATACCTCGATGGTCGGGACTTTCATAATGCACCACTTTCAGTCCCATAGCCTTCACCGGCTCGGTGTTACAAAGGTCTTCGAGAACGCGTGTGTTCTCCACCTCGGCCACCCCTATGAGGGCGGGGCCTCCGGGGCAGTGCTCGCGCGCCATCTCTCCGATGACCTTGGCGATGTTGTGGAGCTTCTGCTGATATTTCTCAGGTGTCCACTGATAGGGCCCTGTTGGCAGAAAATCGTTATCGCCTGGATTGTTGGGATCGTCCTCTGTGTCGAAGAGGTTCTCAAGGTTGTAGAAGGCAACGGAGTAGATACCGTAGCGCTTCTGTGCCGTGATGCTCGTTGCCGTGAAGAGGGCGAGGAGTATGAACAGAATTTTCCGTGTCATAAACTATAGAGTGTTAAGCTCCTCAGTCGTGCCGCGTGGGACGAACTGAGGAGCTGTAAGCATTATTGATTATTTCGCACCAGAAACTTTTACATTCTTCAGCTCCCATGTACCGGCTTTAGTAGCTGTGCTCTTGTAAGCAAAGGCAACCTGAATCTTCTGACCTTTATATGCCGTGAGATCTGCGGTGGCTGTGATGTAGTCCCAACCAGAGGGATATTGGTCGATGGCAACTTTCGTCCAAGCACCGCTCGTTCCTTTCACCATTACCATAGCTTCGTCAGCAACAGTGCCGAAATACTTGCCTGCGTGATCGAAAGTAAGTTTTGCGTTCTGGTAGCCCGTCAAGTCGATGACAGGAGAGATAAGCCAGCTCTCTACAGCATGGTTGTTGCCGCTGATATAGGCAGTAGCTTTCATGCCATACTTGTCGCTCCACTGCCAAACATTGCTAACGGCAGGGTCTGTAACCTTGTCCTCGATTGTGAACTGGCCTTGGCTCTGTGCAAAGGTCTCGGTGAACGCTGTTGTCTCTGTGCCAGCCGGCTGTGTAGTACCGCCGCCGCCAGTAGTGCCGCCCGTGCCTGGAGTGGTGCTGGGTTGAACACCATCAAAGCCATAAACGTCCTTGATGTTGCTAATTGTGAGCTGCCATGCACCGTTGAAGCGGCCCAAGATAGCTACAACAGTGCCTGTTCCAACGGGGAGCTTCGTGGCTGCAAAGTCGGCGAAGTTGGATGTGCGCACAACGATGGTGTTGCCCTTGGCATCTACGAGGTTGCGAGAGCCGTAGCCGCTGGCCTCAGCATAGTTGAGTTTACCGCCATCTGCGAAGTGTACGCCCGTCAGACGAACAAGCGTGAACTTGTTTGCTTCGGCGTTATCGGAGAGTTTGGAGAAATCAGAGAAATCCTTGATGTTGATGAGGCTTTCATCGGCCCAGCCATTCTTGAAGACGTGCTTCTTGAAGGCTTCATAAGGCGTGCGATAGAGATAGCCTGAGGGATGACCGATTTGCTGCTCATCGCCGTAAACGCTTACGCAAAGGCCCTTGAGCGATACATATACTTCCTGTCCGGCAGCATAGTCTGTGTAAACGCTACTTTGGTCTACGAGGAAGCTGATGCCGCCCGTTTCGTCCTGCAGCAGGATCTGCTTGTAGACGTTGCCTGAACGGTCGTCCGCGCTCACGCGGGCTTTCAGCCAGAGACTATCTGTGATGGTCACGGGAGCGTCTTTGGTGGCAGCCTTCGTAAGGGTGCGCAATTCTGCAATAGTGACGGTCTTAGCGTCAGCGGGCAGAGTGTATGTCGGCTCAGAGAGAGGGGGGAGCTCATAGTCTTTGTCGCAGGACGCAAAGGCGAAGAGCATTGCCGAGAGGCACAAAAGTTTGCTAATAAGTTTCATATTCTTTTGTTGTTTTATTGTTGTTACTGATTTAGAACTTGTAGCTCACGTTGAAGAAGCAGTTGAAGCCTTGCATGTAGAAGTACTTGTTGGCGAAGAGGGAGGGTTTCGTCAGGTTGATACGTCCCTGCTCGAATCCACCAGTCTTCACGTCTTTCTTGTTGAAGATGTTGTTGAACGAGAGGTTCACGTTGATCGATTTAGACCGACCCACATAAATCATCTTACCGATAGAGAGATCTACAGTACAGCCACCGTCGAACATCTCCTGATGTGTGAATTGGCGGTAGGCATCATAGTATTGATTGTTAGGCGTCACTGCGGGCGTATTTGCCTGCGAGTTACCATTGTAACGAGAGGAAACGCGGCGCGCGGGGCTTGCGCTGATAAAGTTGCGCCCAAACATATTGATGTTTGCGCCGAGGAACCAATAATTGATGAAGTAGCGTGCACCGATAGTTCCTGCCAACTGAGGAACACCTCCCACCATGACGTGGCGCATATAGACCTTTTCGGTCTCAGATACGGCGTAGTCGGAAAGGCTCTTACCGTTGTCGGTGGAGAACTGGCCTTCTGGATTGTTAGCATAGTAGTACTGAGAAACAGTTCCTGCTGCACTCAGCGTCCAATGGTCGTCGAGCTTGTAAGAAGCTGCTGCTTCTACGCCGCGGTGTACTTTGTGGACGCCCGTCAGTACTTGGTTGACCATCGTAACCCCATCGTAGTAGTAAGTGGAGCGTTCTGTCAGGTCGAAGAAGCTTGTGTTGAACACGCTAATACGGCCCTGTACTTTCGACGTTGAGAAAAGATAGCTGGCATCAATATGGAAGATACGGCTACTCTTGAGACCTTGTGGCGTTTCATCGCTGTAGCGAGCAGAGATATAAGCGTCGTTGGCCAGAGGAGCAATGGTTCCGTACATTGTATTGACCTGGAAGAGGTGACGTCCGTTGAGTTTGTAAGTCAGACCACCTTTCAGCATAATATCAGTAAAGTTGTGACGAGCACCTACGCCGTAGGAATTGTTAGCATGGTGGCCGTTCTGCATCTTACCGTCGCGGAAGAAATCCGTATAAGTCAGCTGAACGCCATAATAAGCATCCCAATGGCCTTTTGAATACTGATTGTTGATCCAACCGCGAAGGCTGTTGACATGAAGTTTGAAGTCGTAGTCGATAATACCGCCTTCGTAAACACGACGATTCGGGTGGCGGAGGTCCTTCTGACGTTGGTCGTTATCACCTGGATAATCTGTGTCGGAGTACTTATCAATGTCGAGCACATAGTTTGCACCGAGCAAGTCGTCCACTTTCACAAACTGGTGGCTCACGGTGTTTCGACCGAGCAAGCCCGCCGTCAGTTTGTTGTGCTTAGTGAGCTGAGCAGTGAGCGTAGCGTTGAGCGTGGTCTCATAAAGGTCGCTGCGGTGCTCATTCACTAAATAAATGGCCTGTCCGTCTCCGTTCATCACGTTCTGGCGGTTGGCCGCAATCATGTGGTCCCAATTCACCTGCGTAAAGCTTGTGTCGCCGCTTCTCCATAGTTGCTCGTAGTACGCTGCTGCTTCTGTGTTGCCATTAGCGGCAAAGTAAGAAGGAAGATAGCGGTAATAGTCGGGGCGAGGATCGGCTCCGTCAAACCAGTTGAGGGCTGTGTTGCCGTACTTCCCAAAGTGGAAGCTCAAGCCAGTATTGAGTGTGAGTTTGTCGGATAGCTTACCTTCGTAGCTAAGTATGGCCGTGGGATCGAAAGCCTTAACGACTTTCGCGTTGCGCTTCTTTCCATTCTGGTAGCCCCAGTTTGCGTTGTAGAGGTTGTTACCTGTGAGGTCGTACACCTCTTGCAGAGAACCGCTTTGCTGGCCACGAACCACGGGCGAACCCATTGTGGTGAAGTTGAAACGGTGACGACCGCCGGCCAACTGCTTCTCGATGAGCAGCGCATAGGCAATGTTGCGATAGAAAGTTCCTTGTATGTTTCCTTCGCCCGAATAGCGTCCGCCGATGAGTCCTGTCACAGCCCAGCCGTTGTTCATCATGCCGGTGGATAGCTGTGCCATGCCGCGCCAGTAGTAGTTGCGATTGGTGAATGAAGCTGTAGCTTGGCCACCTCGACCAAAGTCGCCAGCGCGCATCAGAATGTTATTCGCACCACCGATAGTTCCGAAGGTGAACGCACCAGGCATAGCGTTGTTTGTCTGGTCTCCATAGCGCGTCAGGATATTCATCGCACCGATTGAAGCGTAGTTGAACACGCCTCGGAGCTGATCGTTGAACGGCATACCATTGATGTATGTCTCTTCATAGATGTTGCTGTAGCCTCTGTTGCGGAAGCGCATGGGCGAGAGCTGGTAAGCCGCGGTATTGAGGTAGATGTCGTGCGCGGTGAGTACTGTCGTGTTGATGTCCTGTGAGGCATCGTTGGAGCCGTCCTCTCCATCAGCGTCGAAGACACTCGCGTCGACCACTCCCACTAAGGATAGGTCTTCCTGAGTGGTGGAGTCTGCTTTCTCCGCAGGTTTCTGTGCGTAGATAAGACACGGGAAAAGCAGTGCGCCAATAAGGATATTCCGTCTATTCATAATATCTTTTTTTATTTTGTTCCAACAAGTTTGATCTTTGCTAAGCGGAGTCCCTTTGTGTTGGCATTTGCCGAGCTGAGGAAATGCAGTTCTGAGGTAGCATTTGCAGCACTAACGGGGAGTTCGATAGTAATCGTGGTGAATGTGTTCTTGTCATCGGGATTCTTTACTATCTTCGATGGTGTAGCAAAGGCTTGACCGTTGAACGTTCCCGTCATGGCCGCGAGGTCCATCTCTTCTCCCGCGTTGTAGAGGTTAGCATTGAGCTCGTAGGTCAATATTAACTTTTTATAGCCTTGTGTGTCGAATCCGCTGATGCTGAAGTCGGAATCCTTACCACTGGGGAACCAAATCACATTTGTATTGCTGTGGTTACGCAGTGAGAGAGTGTTATTGGCATCCTTAAAGGTGAGCGTTGGGTTAGACCATGCAGTGAAGCTGCTCACAAACGGCCATCTGTTGTCCACTTTTGTGACGGCTGCTGTGCCAAAGTTTTCTTCGAACAGCACCTTCTCATTCTGAAAATGTACGTCTACGTTGGGCGTTGGAGTAGCCACAGTGGCGCCTGGGTTCTCTGTCCAGTTGCCTGATAGTATGGTATCAGCAGTGAGATTGCTTGCCGTCACCTTTACGGGGAGGGCGTAGGTCTTGCCAGCAAGGAAAGCCGTTTTGTTGATAGAGAATTCCTTTGTCATTCCGTTCACATTGACAACAATCTTACTCTTCGTCGTCGACATGGGTATCACGGTGCCCTCTGCACGGTTGCCAGTGACAGGCATCGTAATATCGGCCGTCTTTGAAACGCTCTTGAAAGCCCCGTTGGCTAAGTTGTATGTGCCTTCCACAGCTGCATTTGTCAGCGTCACTGACATGTTGTTAAGTGTCACACCGTTGTCGGCCGTTGCCACTACAAATACTTTGGCAAGTTTGTGCTTAAAGCCGAGTTTTAGGTCGGTGTTCAAACCGCTACAGTTGGTGGCATCATCCGATTGGATGAGGTAGAGCTTCGATTGATCCTGCTGATCGTTGAGCGACACAGAGAAAGCGCCCGTTGCAGCCGATGCGTTGTAGGGCGCATAGGCAATAAAGTCCACCTTTGAACCATCTAATGGGAAATGGATGGTAGCATCTGTGTTGGCAGCAGTCAGTTTTCCGCGATCGGAAAGTTGGTATTCGCGGTTGCATGAAGTGGCTTCGGAGAGTTTGCTGCCGGCTGCTTTCATAAATACGCCAGCGGTGATTCCCGTAGTCCAGGAATCGGCCTTACCGATAGAGGTGCCTCCACTCACGTAGGCAGTAAAGTTAGGCTCAGTGCCATAACCCCAATTGCTATGATCCTCTATTTCCGTACAAGAAGCCAGAGTCAGAGCCATTGCACCTGTTGTCAGGATAAAGGTCTTTAATCTCATTTTTGTAGATATTTAGTTTATAATTTTATTGTCTTATTGCCATTTTCCTGCATCATAGGTCAGTTTGTACTGCTGTCGGATGCTGGGGAAGAAAGTGAAGCCCGTGAGCTCTTCCAGCTCGCTCACGCTGAGCGCGAAGTCCATATAATTGGCCGAATAGTAGCTCACGGAAGTTCCCGCATTTGTAGTGCCGCGGCTACCTTGGTCAAACTTGAAGGCAATCGTGTAGGCCGCACCCGTTGAGCGATCAATGCGGCAGAGAGCTTTGAAGTAGTATTTGGGCACGGCAATCTTTTTGCCGCTATTGTCGCTAACGTAAGTCACGGAACTGTTACTTGCCGTGGTGGGCATAGCCCCCGTAACGACGTACAGCGTATCGATGTTTGACGACCAACCGCGGACCGCGCTTTCCAACCGCGCCCATACCTCTCCGTTCAAAGCACCTGCTTGCGGCGTCATATTGGAGTAGTAGAACGTTTGCTTATTGGCTTCTTTCGTCACATAGCGGTCGGCGCTCGGTATCTGGTGGCCACGCTGATACCGCTCTATTGCGTTTTTCATCGTGGGCTGTTGTTCCGTTGAGAGCAAGGGATCGTAGTCCCAAGCATCCGTACGCCCTGTGTTGCGCTGCGTATAGAAAGTGCAGAGCGGATAAGCCACCCAATAAGCCATCTTGAGGTCCGTATCGTAGAGCATAGCGTAGTTGCGATAGTTCTGGCCATTGCGAGCGAAGAAGTGCTCTATGTAGCGCAGGCTCACATTACTGCTCTGTTGGGAAGTGATGAGAGGCGTTTCCGTCCAGTGCTGTTTGCCCGCCACAACGGTGGTGGTAGAGCCTAAGCCCGAGATGGTGACGTCTTGCTTCAAGGCGTTGTCGCTGTTCACGGTCACGCTGGGCGATAGCGTCACTTCGCGCACCAGTCCGTTGGCAGCTGTGAAGCGTACCTTCAAGGCTTGCAGTTGCTGAGGTAGGACATAGGCCGTGGCCGTACGGGTGAATTTGCTACCCGTCATGGTCATGGGGATAGTGCCGTTGCGTGGAGCTGTAACCGTCATCGTGTTGTTGCGGAGGTCGAAAGTGCCGCTTGTGGGCATATCAAAGAGTGTGGCCGTCAAGCCACTAATGTCGCCGCCGTCGGTGGAGTTGATGGTGAGCGTCACCTTACCCAGTGCGCGTTTGAAGCGCAGCGTGGGGTGTTTTGTGTTTGTGCGCGCCACGAGGTTGTTGGAGGCGAGCAGGTTGAGCCACGGATTGTCCGCTTGCTGGCTCACATCCACGCTGATTTGGTAGCTCCGCAGCGTGTCGCTAAAGGGCGCATAAGCTATGAAGTCGACGGCCGACCCATCTTGCGGATAGGTCAGCGGGCGCGTGGTGTGTGTGAAAATGCCGTTACCGATGGTTTGGTACGGAATGTTGGAAAAACCATCAACTATGCTGCTTTCCGAGAGCGTTTGTCCACTCTTTTTCTCGAAGATTCCTATCTTGCTGTTCTGTGCCCAAGTCAGGCTGCTTGTGTTGCCTGCATATTCGGAGTTGAAACTAAGCGCATCGGTACTTACATCGACCACATTTTCCGATGGAGAGCACCCCGCAATCAGCATTCCAGCAGCGAGCAAGAGAAGCAAACCTATATGTCTTATTTTCATCCTTAAGTCAGAAAAACAGTTAGTAATCAGTGTAAAGGGATTCAAAGGTAAAGGATTTTTTAGAATATCTGCCCATCGAAAGCCATTAAAAAGCGGCTCAATGGGTGAGATTTAACACTTCGACATAGCAATTTTATCTTTCTCTATTTCCTTTTTTCTCGTTTTTCTTCCTTCTTTTATGGTTTGATAAGAGTATGTTTTGTAAACATAATTCGCAGTCTGTAGCCCTGAGAATGGCTTGAAATCCATCGTGCCTACCGCCGGCCCGAAATACGCCATTCTCGGCGCGTAGGCTTCCTTATTGCGTGCGTGGTTTTCCTTATTGTGTCAGCTGATAGCCTTATTCTGTCAGCTGACATCCTTATTCTGTCGGCTGATAGCCTTATTGTATCCATGGGTATCCTTATTGCATAGATGAATACCCTTATGAGAGGAGGCGATTTGGTAGTCTTTGGAGTAGACAGAATAAGCTGTATAGCTCATTTTCTGGGAGTTGGTGAAGTATAGGTTTGAGTTGTTCTGTGTTTTCCTTAAGCTCCTACCTCGTTCTTGGTATCTTGCAGTTACTATCTTGTTGCATACTTGTTTTCTTTGTATCTTTGCACACTGTAAGAAAGAGACGGAAAACGAACCAAATGGGATAGGGGACGGCAAGAGTGATATGTCGTTGATTTCTAACCTCTTGCGAATTTCTAAAGTCTTCTTTCTGAGAAAAAGATATATGTTAGAAATTATCCAAAGATATGCAACTCACAGATAAGATTTACTATGTTGGTGTGAACGACCGCACAAAACATCGCTTCGAAGGCCAGTGGCATTTACCACAAGGCGTGTCCTATAATAGCTATTTAGTTGTCGACGAAAAAGTTGCCCTCATAGATACCGTTGAGGCCGATTTCTTCCTCGAGTTCCTTGATAAGCTGCACGCTGTCCTTGGCGACCGTAAGATCGATTACCTTGTCATCAATCACATGGAACCAGACCATAGCGGCTCCATCAGTCTTCTTAAAAAGTATTACCCCGATGTCAAATTAGTGGGCAATAAAAAGACGTTCGATATGGTGGAAGGTTTCTACGGTGTACCGACAGCCGATGATGTAGTGGTAACAGAGGGAACAGAATTGAGCTTGGGAAGCACGACGCTCCAGTTCCATCTTGTGCCGATGCTGCACTGGCCGGAAACCATGGTAAGTTATCTGAAGGAAGATAAGGTGCTGTTCTCTGGCGATGTATTCGGTTGCTTCGGTGCGCTGAATGGAAACATTGTCGATCGCAATATGGACACGGAATCCTACCTTCCAGAAATGGAACGCTACTATGCTGCTATCTTGGGAAAATATGGCACACAAGTGTTGGCAGGACTCAAGAAACTGGCACCTCTGGAGATAGAGATGATTTGCTCTACTCACGGCCCAGTTTGGACGGAGCATATCTCCACTATCATTGAGCTGTACCGCCGTCTGGGGGCTGGCGAGACCGAAGAAGGTATCGTGGTGGCTTATGGGTCTATGTATGGCAACACGCAACGCGTGGCTGAGGCTATTGCCGAAGGAGCAGCGGAAGCAGGCGTACGCAAGATTGTGGTTCACAATCTGAGTGTGTCGCAGCCTTCCTATGTTCTCCGCGACATCTTCCGCTATAAAGGTTTGGCCATTGGCGGACCTACTTACAACGGCGAACTTTTCCCCGTTGTCAACGATATGATGGAACGTCTCTGCGGCCGTAAAGTCAGCAATCATGTGCTGGCGGCTTTCGGCGGTTTCTCTTGGGCTGGTCAGGCCGTTAAGATTCTGGAGAAATACAACGAACGTATGAAAATGGAGATGGTGGATGCGCCTGTGGAATGGAAGCAGGGCGCAAACCCCGACGTATTGGAGCGCGCACGCGAATTGGGCCGCCGTTTGGCAGCTGCTGTTAAGGCATAAACGAACTATTTCTATATAATAACAACTGCCACCTATGGAGGTTTTCCTTATAGGTGGCAGTTGCTTTTATAGGCAAAGCGCGGAAGGGGAGTACTGGACCAGCCAGTAGCATCCTTCCGCGCTTCGTTGTGTCTGTTAGTGGGCTTCGAGCCAATTCTTGCCCTCGCCGCAATCCGCCTCGAGGGGAACGCTCATCTTATAAGCTCCTTGCATTTCTTCAATGACGATGCGTTTCACCTTATCAAACTCATCGGTAGGAACGCTGAAGTTCAATTCGTCATGCACCTGCAACATCATGCGTGCCTTGCAGCCTTCGGCATCTAAACGCTGCTGCACGCGAATCATAGCAATTTTGATGATGTCTGCAGCTGTCCCTTGGATGGGTGCATTCACGGCGTTTCGCTCCGCGTAGCCGCGCACCACGGCATTGCGGCTATTGATGTCGGGGAGGTAGCGGCGACGGCCGAACTCTGTCTCGATGTAGCCTTTCTCCCGTGCAGTGTCCACGGCCTTTGAGATATAGTCCTTTATCTTCGGATACATCTCAAAATAGGAGTCGATGAGTTCCTTGGCCTCTGTACGCGATACGTCCATACGTTCAGCCAAACCGAAAGCACTAATACCGTAGATGATACCAAAATTAGCTGTTTTGGCCTTCCGGCGTTCGTCTTTGCTGATGTCTTTAATGTCCTTGTGGAAGATACGGGCGGCCGTGGCTGCATGTACGTCATGGCCAGCATTGAAAGCCTCAATCATGTGCTCATCTCCACTCAAATGAGCCATAATTCTAAGCTCTATCTGGGAGTAGTCGGCAGAGAAAAAGATTTCTCCCGCCTCGGGGATAAAGGCCTTACGAATTTCGCGGCCATCTTCGCCGCGCACAGGGATATTCTGCAAGTTCGGATTGGAAGAACTGAGGCGCCCCGTGGCCGTAACGGCCTGATTGAAAGAGGTATGAATGTGTCCTGTGGCAGAATTGATGAGTTTTGGAAGGGCTTCAACATAGGTGGAAAGAAGCTTCTTGAGTCCGCGATAATCCAGTATCTTCTGCACGATAGGATGCTTCGAATGGAGATCGCGCAGCACCTCCTCACTGGTGGAATACTGCCCGCTCTTGGTTTTCTTGACCTTTTCAGAGAGTTTCAGTTCGCCGAAAAGCACTTCTCCCACCTGTCGTGGAGAGTTGATAGTGAATTCGTGTCCCGCTAATTCGTAGATGTCTTTTTCTAAAGTCTGAAGGCGCGCCGTAAAGTCATTTTCCACTTCCTTCAAGGTATCGGTGTCGAGCACAACCCCGTTGCGCTCCATTCGCGCTAAGACGGGCATCAGTGGCATCTCTATGTTCTGGAACACTTCCTCAAGGCTATTTTTGCGCAACTCTTCCGCCAATGGTTTCATCAAGCGTAGTGTTACGTCAGCGTCCTCGCAGGCGTATTTATAAATATCCTTCGGCTCGAGGTCTCCCATGTTTTTCTGACTGCGCCCTTTAGGGCCAATCAGTTCTTCAATGTGTATGGTTTTATAGTTGAGGTATATCTCAGCCAGATAATCCATATTGTGGCGAAGTTCGGGCTGTATGAGATAGTGAGCCAGCATCGTGTCGAAAAGAGGGCCGGAGAGGTGGATGCCATAATTGGCTAGTACCGTAAGATCATACTTGAGGTTTTGCCCGACTTTCAAAATTTTCGGGTTCTCATACACCGGACGGAAAATATCAAGGATTTTTTTAGCTTTCTCTGTTTCACGTGAAACGGGAACGTACCAAGCGCGGAAATCCTCTGTTGAAAAGCTCAATCCCACTAATTTGGCGTCCAATGCCTCTATGGAAGTGGTCTCCGTGTCTAGACTAAAAATTTCATTTGTCAATAAAAAGTTGGCTAATTCCTTTGCTTCCGTTTCATTATCAACTAGTTTGTATTCGTAAGATAGGTTTTCTAATCGCGAAAAGAGGCGTTCAGAATCATCTCCTTTATCTTCGGTCGATTCTGAGCCAAAGAGAGAGAGCTCAACGGGAGCAGATTTTGAGGATTTTTGAGGTCCGTCGAGTTTTGTGAGGAAAGAGCGAAATTCGAGCTCAGTAAAAATTTGGCGCAAGGCCTCTTTGTCCGGCTCTTCTATTTTGAATTGTTCAAAGTCGTATTGGAGTGGTACGTCGGTCTTGATTGTCGTCAGAACTTTCGAGAGTTTGATTTCGTCGACGTGTTCTTCTATTTTTTTTCTTACTGCTCCTTTCAGTTCCGAACTATGTGCGATGATGTCCTCGCAAGATCCGAATTGCTGGAGTAGGGTAGTGGCTGTTTTTGGGCCAACGCCAGGGCAGCCCGGTATGTTGTCGGCAGCATCACCCATTAGTGCGAGATAGTCGATGACTTGTAGTGGCGACTGCAAGCCATATTTCTCACAGACCTCTTGAGGGCCAAGAATTTCCCACGGAGCATTGCCGTGGCCCGGGCGTTGCATCAGCAAGTTGGGTTCTACAAGTTGGGCATAGTCCTTATCGGGCGTAATCATGCGCACCTCGTAGCCCTCCCGCACTGCGGCTTTCGCCATCGTTCCGATGACGTCGTCGGCTTCGAAACCAGGCACTTCCAAGATGGGAATACGGTAGGCCTTGATGAGGTCCTTGATGATGGGTACAGCCTTTTTGATGTCCTCCGGCGTGGCCTCACGTTGTGCCTTGTATTCGGGGAAGAGTTCGTGGCGGAACGTATGTCCTGCGGGGTCGAAACCGATGGCCAAGAGATCGGGTTGCTCCTTTTGCAGCACCTCGTTGAGGGTGGTCAGGAATCCGAAGATGGCACTCGTGTTTTGGCCTTTGGAATTGATGCGCGGACTACGGATGAGACCATAGTAGGCGCGATAAATCAGCGCGTAGGCGTCGAGGAGATAGAATTTCTTCATTGCTGTGCTTTGTTTGTTGCAAATATAGCAATTTCGGCCCTACTCACCTCTTTTCCCACCTGCCTAAATCACACCTCCCTCTCTGCTTTATAGCTTTCCCCGCACGCTTTTTGTTTCTTTTTCTTTATCATAAAAAGTTTTTAATTTAACGTATCTGTGCCGATTGCAGATATAATATCGTTCGCAATCACGATTAAATTAGTATTTTTGCGATTCAAAATGTGCATACTAATGGACCAACTATCACTTATCCGCAAACCGATTGAAAACGAGCTGAAGGAATATAAAGCTTTATTTGACAGCTGTTTCACTCACGAGGACGAATATCTTAACGCCGCCTTGCAGTATGTAGGCAGTAGGCAGGGGAAGATGATGCGTCCCATTCTCGTTTTGCTTGTAGCCCGCGAATTTGGTCCTGTTCGTGAAGCTACACTTCGTTCGGCCGTAGCCCTTGAGTTGCTACACACTTCCAGTTTGATTCACGATGATGTTGTTGATGAAAGCGGTAAACGCCGCGGACACGCCAGTGCGAATGCCATTTATGGCAACAAAGTGGCAGTGTTAGTGGGCGACTATATCTTGGCCGCAACGCTTCATCAAGCTGCACTGACAAAGGATGTGCGCATTGTGGATATTATAGCTCTCTTGGGCGGGACGCTCTCCGAGGGAGAAGTGCGCCAGTTGGCCAATATCCGCAGCGAGGTGAGCACGGAAGAAGCTTATTTTCATATTATTCAGCGCAAGACAGCGGCTCTCTTTACGGCTTGTGCGCGCCTGGGAGCACTGAGTGCCGGAGCACCCGAATCGCTTGCCGAGGAGATTTCCAAATTTGCTGAAATCGTGGGCGTTTGTTTCCAAATCCGCGACGATATTTTCGACTATTACGAGGATTCTAATATAGGGAAACCTACGGGAAATGACATGGCCGAGGGGAAGCTCACACTACCGGCTATTTATGCTGTCAATCACACCGAGCGTCAAGATGTTCGCGATTGGGCCGCAAAGGTGAAGGCGGGGACAGCCACGCGCGAAGAAATATCGAATCTCGTGGAATATACCAAGCAAGCTGGCGGCATCGACTATGCGCGGGACACTATGGAACGTATGCGCACAGAAGCCTTGGGTATCTTGGACAATTTTCAGAATGTGGAGGTTCGCGAAGCCCTTCTGCGCTATCTCGACTTTACAATAGGTCGCGATTTATAAGTTATTTCTTGACTTTTTAAAGGACTTGTAAGGCGGCAAAAAGCTTTGCCACAACCTTGCTCCATTCTCCTCTACAATACTCTTATACTCTCTAAAAATACAATAAGGATGTCAGCTGACATCCTTATTGTGTGAACTGGCATCCTTATTGCGTCAGCTGACACAATAAGGATATTTTTTCCCATCTTTAAGATGTTGAAATATAGCCTTTTGCAATGTGTGTCTTTCCTTGTTTTGCTACGTGGTGGCAGGCTTTGATTCTCGCAAAAATAAAGTATCCGCAACCTCTCCTTTAGGAGGTTGCGGATACTTTTTAAGCTATAATTTTGACAGAAGTTTAGAATTTCTCGAATTCTTCACCCGTTACAGCCGTTAATAGGCGTGATGCCAGAGAGCTTGTTCCGATGCGGAAAAGGCCGGCCTTTATCCATTCTTCGCCTAAGACCTCACGAACGATGGTATAGTAGAGAACTGCATCTTTAGGGGTAGAAACGCCGCCAGAAGCCTTAAAACCGACCATACGGCCTGTTTCATTATAGTATTCCTTAATGGCTTGACACATAACGTAAGCTGCCTCGGGAGTTGCCGATACGGGAGTCTTGCCCGTGCTGGTCTTGATGAGGTCTGCACCAGCGTACATGGACAGGATGCTTGCGCGCTTGATGTTGGCAGCTGTTTTGAGTTCGCCCGTCTCAAGGATAACCTTGAGAGGCACTTCGCCGCACACGGCCTTGATTTCTTCAATCTCGTCGACACAAGTCTCGTAGTCGCCTTGAAGGAAGGGACCTACAGAGAGCACCATGTCGCACTCTTCTGCACCGTCTTTGATAGAGAGAGCAGTTTCGGTGGTCTTGATTTCTATAAACGTTTGTGAGGATGGGAAACCGCCTACAACGCAGGCTGCTTTGGTGCCTTCCACTTCAAGACTCTTGGACACGATGTCCACAAAGCGAGGATAGGTGACGAGTGCAGAGAAGGGTGGGAGGTCAGGGTGGTTTTCGGCCACTTTATTATACTTCTCTACCATGGCCAGTACGCTCTCGTCGGAGTCGTTGCAGGTGAGCGTGGTTAGCTCAATAGTGCTCAACAAATAGCGGAGCACTTCTGGGGTGTTGTACTGAGCTGATTTCTCCTCGAGGAGCTTCTCTACGGCAGCTTTTACCGCATCGTCGTTGAGCTGTAGGTCGTATTTCTGAAATGCTTGTTCGTACTTGCTCATGTTTGCAGTTTGGCTTGCATCTTTCTGGATATGCAAATTTTTTTCGGGCATATTTTTTTGATTTTAATGATTAGATGTTAGTTTGGGATTATTCTTGTGTCGCGTAGCATCGCGGCGTGTTTTCTTTTCCATATTGCGCTCAAAAGCCTCTGTGAGGTTCACCCCTGTCTGATTGGCTAAGCAGAGCAATACCCATAGGACATCGGCCATCTCATCGGCAGGGTCTTGTGATTCGCCTTCTTTGAAACTTTGATCGCCATACTTGCGGCTGATGATGCGAGCCAGTTCACCCACTTCTTCCGTAAGGCATGCCATATTCGTAAGTTCGGAGAAATAGCACACGCCATACTCTTTGATCCATTTGTCCACAGTTGCCTGTGCTTCTTCTAATGTCATATATTCTTTGCTTGGAGATGTTTAGAAAAGAGTTTGATTAACAGATTGTTGAGAGTGATTTTCTCTTATTTTAGATTCTTTTCTTCTGTTTTATTCTTTGTTCTTTGAATCCATACAAATAGTTACTGGCCCATCATTTAGGAGTTCTACTTTCATATCTGCCCCAAAAACTCCTGTTTCTACTTGATTTCCAATGGCTTCCGAAAGGCGTTGACAGAAATATTCGTAGAGAGGCACGGCGATATCATGGCCAGCAGCGCGCAGATAGGAGGGACGGTTGCCTTTCTTGTAGCTTGCCATCAGTGTGAACTGGCTCACAACGAGCGCGTTACCTCCGATGCTGACGATGTCGCGGTTCATGACGCCTTCCTCATCATCGAAGATGCGCAACCCTGCTGCTTTTTTCGTCAACCAGTCGGCGTCTGCTTCGGTGTCTGAAGGCTCAATGCCGAGGAGTATAAGAAATCCTTGTTGGATGCTACCGTGTACGCAACCATCTATGGTTACGGAGGCGTGAGAAACTCTTTGAATAACTGTTCGCATAATACTGTTAGCAAATGTACAAACTTATTCGTGATTTTCCTTATTGGAGTGGAGGTTTTCAAATAGTTTCTGCCCTTTTGCGCGCCCTACAACCACTTGCAGTTGCTGCAAGCTGGCTTCTTTGATACGTTTTACAGAGCCGAAAGTCTTGATGAGGAGCTCTTTGGTCTTTGCACCTACTCCTGGGATAGTATCAAGTTCTGATTTTGTTTGACGTTTCGAGCGTTTTTGCCTATGGAAGGTGATGGCAAAGCGGTGTACTTCATCCTGCATGCGTGTGAGCAGGCGGAAAAGCTCGCTATTGGCTTTCATCCCTACGCTCTTGGGAGGAAATCCAAAAAGGAGCTCGCGCGTGCGGTGGTGATTGTCTTTGGCCAAACCCGCTATGGGGATGTTGAGGCCTAAAGCGTCTTCCACCACTTCGCGGATAACTTCCATCTGGCCTTTTCCGCCGTCGGCTATAATCAGTTCAGGCAGTTTCTTTCCCTCTTCTTTGAGTCGGCTGTAGCGGCGGAAAACAACTTCTTTCATAGAGGCGTAATCGTCAGGTCCTACCACGGTTTTGATGTTATACTTGCGGTATTCTTTCTTACAAGGTTTTAGTTTTTCAAAGACCACGCAAGCTGCCACGGCATCTTCGCCCTGGATGTTGGAATTATCGAAGAGTTCGATGTGATAAGGGAGTTTTTCCAGCCCTAAATCGCGTTGAATTTCTTTCATGAGGCGCACAGACTTTTGTTCTGGATTGAGCTTCTCTGCTTGCTTCAGACGGTCGAAGCGGTACTGCTTTACGTTCAGTTTCGATAAGTCGAGCAATTTCTTTTTATCGCCACGTTGTGGAATGGTCTGGAGGGCGTAGTCGTTGGGTAAGTCTACGTGAAACGGTACAATAATATCTTTGCTATCGCTCTCATAGCGGTCGCGCATCTCAACAATGCCCATCGCCAGCAGTTCCTCGTCAGTTTCGTCGAGTTTCTTCTTGTATTCAAAAGTGAAAGCCTGCACGATAGCGCCATTCACCACGTGTAGATAGTTGATATAAGCCAGCTTTTCCTCGCTTTCAATGTTGAAAACGTCTATATTATAGAGAATGTCGCTGATCACTTGGCTCTTTGCACGGTAGTTCTCTATCATTATGTATTGCCGCTTGACGAGTTCTGCCTCCTCAAAACGTAGTTCTGCGGCCAAGGCCATCATTTGTTCTTTCATCTTTCGCGCCACTTCAGCCGTATTGCCTTTCAGAATCTCTCGACAAGCCTCTATGTTGTTGATATAGTCCTGTCGGCTCTGACGTCCTACGCATGGGGCTAAACATTTATGTAGGTGGTATTCCAAACAAACTTCGTACTTGCCAGCCTCTATTCCCTCGCGTGTCATCGCTGTGTGGCACGGCCGGGGCTTGTAGAGGCCTTTGCAGAGGTCCCACAGAGCGTACATCGTGGGCGTATGGCTGTAAGGACCGAAGAATTGTGCGCCTTTGCCCGTCCTTTTCCTCACTCTGACGAGCCGAGGTAGGTATTCGTTGGTAATGGCCAGCGAAGGGTAGGTCTTGTCGTCTTTGAGCAGTACATTATAGTGTGGCTTATATTTCTTAATGAGCTTGTTCTCCAGAAGTAATGCGTCTTCCTCCGTGTCTACGACGATGTAGCGAATATCCCGAATCTTCGGCACTAAAAACTGTGTCTTGTAGGTTTGCTTTGGATTGTTGAAGTACGAACTTACGCGACGCTTCAGATTTTTGGCTTTACCTACATATATGATAACTCCTTTCTCGTTGAGATACTGATAGCATCCAGGCGAGTCTGGGAGGCTCAGAACGATACCTTTGAGGTATTCGTCGATTTTAGCGCGTTCTTCTTTTTTCATATAAGAGAATTTCTAACCGGTATGGACTGAATCGGACCTGCGGTACGGCGAGCGTACGGCAGGTCCGTTGTGTTTGTTGAGTAGAGCGGATTTCTTGTCAGTATTTACCGACGAACGGTGACCAGGGTAGTGATGTCCTTGTCTGCCCCTAATGTCTCGCGTCCGTGTAGGCCTTCCATCGCCAATTCAATGAGGAAGTTGATGTATATCTTCTTCGGCTTGAAATGTGCACAAAGATTGTAAACAGCTTGCATACTTCCGCCCGTTGCCAAAAGGTCATCGTGGATTAGCACGATATCTCCTTCTTCGATGGCGTCCGTGTGAATCTCAATCGTGTCGTAGCCGTATTCTTTTTTGTAGGAGGCCTTGCACGTTAGCGCAGGGAGCTTGCCCGGTTTGCGGGCCATAACGAAGCCGGCCCCTAATTCGCTGGCCAGAATTCCGCCCATGACGAATCCGCGCGACTCAACGCCGACGACCTTGGTTATACCTTTATCTTTGTAGATACGTACTAATTCTTCTTTTATCTCCTTCACGCAATCGGGATTCTTAAATAGCGTGGAGACATCTTGAAACTGTATTCCAGCCTTTGGGTAGTCGGGAATGTTTCGCAGGTTGTCAAGTAACAACTTCTCGTTCATACTTTCCTTTATTTCTTGAGGTTTCTAAAGATTTGTTTCACGTGGAACTGAATAGAAATATACCTTTTCATCGATATTATCTGCCTAATAGTACCAAGAGTACACTGATGTCTGAAGGGGATACTCCTGGGATGCGACTGGCTTGTCCGAGTGTTGTAGGCTGTAAGGCTGTTAATTTCTGTCGAGCTTCTGTCGAGAGGGAATTTATTTCTTCGTAGTTGAAATTGCCTTTTATCTTAATGGCCTCCAAACGTTGCATTTTTTCAGCCAATTGTTTCTCTCGTTCGATGTATCCGGAATATTTCATTTCTATTTCTGCTGCTTCGGCAATCTCTTCTTTTTTATCGCCGAAACTATCGATGAGTTCTTTTAATTTATCTATTTCTTCGGACAATAAAGAGAGATTGAGCTCGGGGCGCACTAAAAGATCGAAAAGTTTGCATCCGCGCTGCAATGGGGTGGAGTTATGTTGCTCTAAGAACGCGTTGATTCTATCTATCTTTATGGGGTAGTTGTGACAGAAAGAGATGATTTCATCGATATTCTTCTGTTTCTTTTCCCAAATAGTGGTACGCTCAGGTGTGGCAATTCCTAGGCGTGAGGAAATAGGGGTGAGTCGAGCATCGGCATTGTCTTGGCGCAGTAGAATACGGTATTCAGCACGCGAAGTAAACATGCGGTAGGGCTCATCCACTCCTTTTGTTACGAGATCGTCCACCAAGACACCGATATAAGCTTCGTCTCGATGAAGTGTTAGGGTTTCGCTGCCGCTGCATTTAAGTGCGGCGTTGATACCAGCAAGCAAGCCTTGCCCAGCTGCTTCCTCGTAACCGGTCGTACCGTTGACTTGTCCAGCAAAGAAGAGACCGTCTACCTTTTTCGATTCCAACGAATGTTTTAGTTGGGTAGGGTCGAAGAAGTCATACTCGATGGCATAGCCAGGCCGATAAAGTTTTACATCGCGAAAGCACGGAATTTGTTTCAGAGCTTGCAGCTGGATATCCATGGGCAGACTTGATGAGAAACCGTTTAGGTATAGCTCGTTGGTTTCTACTCCTTCTGGTTCGAGGAATAGAGGGTGGCTTTCTCTGTCGGGGAATACTACCAGTTTAGTCTCAATACTCGGGCAATAGCGCGGGCCGATACTTTGGATTTGTCCGTTGTAGAGAGGAGAATCCGCCAGTCCTGAGCGCAGAATCTTGTGAACTTCTTCGTTTGTATTACACGTCCAACAGGGAAGCTGAGGTAATTTGCGTTGTGGACCGAGATAGGAAAAGCGATGATAGTCGGTTTCACCGGGTTCTAAGCCCATTTCCTCCAAATGTACCGAACGTTTGTCGATACGTACGGGAGTACCCGTCTTCATGCGAGCTTTACGTATGCCGAAATGCTCGATGGATGCGGTTAAAAACTTTGAAGCCGGTTCGGCGCACCTTCCGCCCTCCACCTTGCTGCGTCCGATGTGCATCAGACCATTCAAGAACGTTCCTGCAGTAATGACTACGGCGCGGGCATGAAGCACGACATCCCAGATAGTACGTACGCCCGTGATTTGTCCGTTTTCAACGAGGATTTCGCGGGCTTCGTCCTGCCAAATGTGCAGGTTGGGCGTATTCTCCAAAATGAGGCGCATTTCCTGTATGTAGCGTGCGCGGTCGCACTGTGCGCGCGGACTCCACATGGCAGGACCTTTGGAGCGGTTGAGCATTCGGAATTGTATGACCGAGGCGTCTGTCACGATGCCCATCAAGCCTCCCAGCGCATCCACTTCGCGCGCAATCTGCCCCTTGGCGATGCCGCCGATGGCCGGATTACACGACATTTGTGCGATTTTGTTCATATCCATTGTCACCAAGCAGGTCTTCGCTCCCATACGGGCGGCAGCGTTGGCCGCCTCGCATCCAGCGTGGCCCGCTCCTATGACAATGACATCGAAATTAAATTCTGCGTTCATTCAGTTACTTTTCTTTCAACCCGCAAAATTACGAAAAATACGCGATTATGTGAAAGTCAGAGCATTATTAGTCAGAGCCCCGCCATACTCTTATCCTCTCTTTGAAGGTAAGTGATGGCGGGGCTCGTAAGGAAGTTGCACGAATGTTTTATCTTATGAGAATCTTCTGATTTTGCTTCAAATAAAGTCCTGGAGTTTGAGGCTGGTTGATGCGGAGACCTTGCAACGTGTACCAGCTATTATCTGCTGTCGAGGTCGATAGAGAGACGATGCCAGAAGTAGGCGATAGAAACGATTTCAGTGCAGAAAGAGCTGAAGTGGCTCGCCCCGTACGATTGTCGAATAAGGGAGCATTGTACCAAGAGTCTGTCACACGGTGTGATGTCCAATCCAATCCGTTTTCGTTGGCTTCTGGGAACCACCAATATAGTCCGTTTACGTTTTGATGTTTATGAAGAGTCGTGATTAGATCCTTCGTGAAGCGTTCTTGTCCCGCATCAGAGTAGGGGTAAGTGCTTGTCAAATCGTAGGTTGTCCCACCTACGGGCCAAGCATAGGGATAGCCCGTTTCGACAATCATGATTTTCTTATCGCCAAACTTGTTTTCAAGTGCCGTTAGAGCCTTATCTAACGAAGAGAGAGTACCATGATAAGCAGGATAATAGCTCAATCCGATGATATCATAATTGACTCCCGCTTCAGCCATTTTCTGATAGAAGTTTTCTTGCACATTGGGTTGCAACGTCCGTTCTGTATGGAGGATTATCTTTGCTTGCGGGCAAATTTCTCGGCAAGCCTGCCCCGCTCGTTTTAGCAAAGTGGTGAAGCGTGCCCAATTTGCTGTGTTGCCGATGTAGCACCTGTGGTCTTGTGAGCCTTCTTTCCCCCAGAGCATACCATAGCTAATTTCATTGCCCGTTTGGATGAAATCAGGTGTCGCACCAATCTCTACGAGTTCTTTAAGTACGTCTGCGGTGTATTTGTAGATTTCCGTGTAGAGTTCTCCATCGTTCAACTGTTCCCAGTCCTTTGGTGTCCATTGTTTGGCAGGATCAGCCCAAGAGTCGGAGTAGTGGAAGTCAAGAATAAGTGACATTCCAGCAGTTTTGATGCGTTTAGCAAGTTTTTTGACAAACTCCAGGTTTTGACAAACCCCCTGTCCCTTATCTGTTGCCGAGGCGTTTTCTGGATTAACAAAGAGGCGCACACGCATAGAGTTGAGTCCTTGTTGTTTGAAGAAAGCGACGACATCCGTCACAGGACGGCCATCATGGTCGAAATATTTCGCCCCATTCTGCTCATATTTGGGCAGGAGCGAGATATCGCCACCCACATATTCTTGGGCTGATAGGCTATTAGCGCAGAGAAATGCAGCTGCTAAAAACTGGAGAATTTTCATAAAAGCTTAATTTTTATTGACAGGCAAATGTAGTAAAAACTATACATGTCGGAAGAAAATCTCTAAATAGATTTGTTGTGCCACGTATTCTCTCTTTTCGATTGTGATGTTTTGGACTATTAGCAGAGGGATTGAGTAGAGACTTTCTTTCGTTTAGATGTTGGAGTATGTTTTACTTTTTTCAAGCTCTGTGTGTGAGAAATTGCGAGCTAAGATTATTGCTATTTTGCACAAGAGGTGCCAAATGATGCTTTTCTATAGGGTGTGCTTTGCTACAATAAGGGCGTCAGCTGACACAATAAAGAAGCCAGCTGACAGAATAAGGATGTCAGCTGGCGCAATAAGGAAAACGACGAGTTTGAGAGGTGTATGTAAGGCTGTTTTTGTCCTGAGAACTTATGCCTTGCGTGGAAAATATTTAGAATTTGAGTTCGCCGTCGTAGGAGATAGACTGGCGATTGACCGGCAGTACATACAGGTCAAAACGACCATTGTCGAAGATGTTGAGTGTGTATTTGAAGAAATCTTCTGCAGTGCGCACTGAAATGTAGATGGTGGTGCAATTTTTCTTCTTCCGAACTTGCTGAAAACTTTCCATTTTCTGTTCGAAATCCAACGCGTTACCCATATTGTAGGACGAATGATAGACAGCTCCGAAATAAGGAAGATAGCTGCGCAACGTATCGCCTTTAACTTCCAGAAAGAACTCTCCACCAACGTATTTGCTCGATGCACTGACAGGGTACATATTATTGACGTTTAGTGTGAAATGCTTACTGTTGAGTACATTCTGCATAGCCGTAGAAACTTGTTCCGCCTTTTCCGCACGTTTCTGTCCTGAAACACTCTGCGAAGCAGTGCAAGCCGTAAGGAAAGCCGTCAGAGCAAGCAGTATGAGCGTATGGCTTATTATGTTATTTTTCTTTCTCAGCATCATTGTAAGTTTTAGTGTGAATATGCGAATATAAAAAAACTCTTTGGTAGTGACCAAAGAGTGAGCTGTTTTTACAGATAATTTCTGTTTGTTTAGTTTTCTTACGAATCTGTCTAAATGGTTTATTATCAGTTTGATATGTTCTGTTTGTAGTAGTTGTATGAGGGTTTATTTTAGCAATCGATACATACCACCTGGAAGCACTTTGATGATGCCGCGCAGCTCCATAGATAGGAGCAATGTGTTGACTTTATTGAAAGGGAGTGCCGTTGCTGTGACAAGGTTGGAAATCGTGTGAGGGTGTCCATCTGCAAGACTTTTGCAGATACATTCTTCTTCGGGTGAAAGTTCAGGGAAAAGCTCGCGCTGAATGGGTTTCAACGTTTTCGGTTGTGTCCATTGCAGTGCCAGCGTAATATCCTCGGCCGATGTGACCAGTTGTGCCGTTTGTTGTGCGATGATACGGTTGCAACCCTCGGAATAAGGGTCGCCAATACGACCAGGATAAGCAAAGACATCGCGGTTGTAGTTCTGCGCCAGATGTGCCGTGATGAGTGCGCCGCCTTTTGCCGCACTTTCTACAACGATTGTGGCATCCGCAATGCCCGCCACGATGCGGTTGCGACGCACAAAGTTGCCCTTGTCCGGCTTCGTGTTGGAAGGATATTCTGTGAGCAGTCCGCCCGCTTCCAACATGCGTATAGCCGTGTCGCGATGGGAGGCAGGGTAGATGCGATCCAAGCCGTGCGCCAAGACGCCTATTGTGGGTAGATTATACTCTAAGGCGTTGCGATGAGCGTGAATGTCGACGCCATAAGCAAGGCCGCTGACGATGAGCGTGTCGGGCAAAAGGCGCGCCAGGTCTTGCAAAAGGTGGCGGCAGAGGTCTTTACCGTATTCCGTGATATGGCGCGTCCCCACGACTGATAAGATGTGGGGCACATTGAGCTGTGCTGTTCCACGATAGAAAAGAAGCAATGGAGCATCGGCACAATTGCGCAAACGCTCGGGATAGTCCGCGTCATCAAAGCCTAGGATGCGTATGGATTTACTTTGGCAGAATTCCGCCTGCTGTTCCGCCCATTTGAAAGCTTCGGGCGCGTTTTTTAGCGCAGCTTGGAGTTTTTCCGGAGCATCTTTGCCGCTTTCGAAAACAGCCTGCGCCGAACCAAATTTTTGATAAGCTTCCAGCGCTTGCGCTTGGCTACAGCCACGCAAGCGAGAGAGAGCGAGAAGGAAATGTTGTTCGTTCATAGAGGTCAGAAAAGGAAAACCGTGTTTTGAAGTAGTGGCGTGGAGTTAAGGAACGAGTTGTTGGAGTTCCTCACAGTCGCCCAGACGGCCGTTTACTATAGCAACCACCGTGGTTTGGGCTTTCAAGCACAATTGGCGGTCGGGGAGGCGCAACAGTTGCTGTTCGAAAACGTATTTGATGCCTTCTTTGCGAACAGAGAGCTGAGAGAGAAATTCATCGCCTGGGCGGAGTGGCGTCTTGAATTGCATTTCTAAACGAGCTACCACGGTGTCGATGCCGCGGCGATGCAACTCGTCGAAAGCAAGTCCGCGCGACCGAATGAATTCATTACGCGTGTGTTCAGTATAGTGCTGATAGTTGGCGTTATTAACGATTCCTTGAATGTCGCATTCATAATCGCGCACTTTTATTTTAAGTTCAAAGATAGGGGTCATAATGATAGAATGTTTTATGGAGTTTTGCGTAAATATTCTGTGCCGAAGCGGCAGCGGATACAGTCGCGCTTTTCGCAGTATTCCCGCTTCAGCTGGATGAGGGCTTGGGAGTCGGCCGCATTGCGTACAGGAAGTCCTGCTGCAGTCCAAGAGCGCGTGATGAAATTGTGCTCTGCCCGCGTCTCTTCTAAGAGGTTGAAAGCGCGTTCACAAAGGCTTTCATCGAGACGTTCCTTTCCGTATGTAAATAGCAATGGAGCAACGGTGTTGATGATAATCAAATCGAGACTGGCATTTTGCAACTGCTTCGGGTTCTCAACGGAATCGGTGCCGAAGGTGTAGTGGCGTCGCCAATAGTCCGTTGCCTCAGCGCGCAATAAGGAGCGAAGGCTGTTCAGATTACGTGTTTCAAGGACTCGAGAGAAGTTGACGCCTTGCCGGAAGTAGAGATCTACAAGTTGCGACAAGCGAACGTGGGGGAAGTTTTGTGGGCGGAGTCGGAGAAACTTCCAATGGTGGAAATCCATTGGCGTAAGCGAGAACTTGTGCTTTAGAAAGGCGTATTCCTTTTGCAGACGGCAAAAATAATCATCCCGACGCTCTTGCGCCACTGCTGCATCGTCCAGCAAGCCTGCTTGTCCGAAAAAGAAAGCCTCCACCTGGAACACATTATCACGGTGTTTCCCAACCGCACTTGGCTCAATGAGAAACGCCCATTCTTCGAAAGCTTCCGAATTAACCGAAAAACCAAAGTTGCGAACTAAGGCAATGAAGAATGTACGCTCCCAATCTTTGCACGTGCGTTGTAGATAGCCGCGCAGGCGGTTCGTTTTGTCCTCCAAGCGCTCAGCCGTCAGAGCAGCCAACCATGCGTGTTTCTTGATGTCGGGGAGGTGAGGAATGATGCGATAGCAGGGAGGAAAAGTGTCTTCGTGAAGCAGTTCTTCATAGTTGCGGAGAATCTCGGGCGGAACCGTAAGTACAAGTTGGGGCAAGGATTTGCCATCGAGCGTAAGTGCCTGCTCATCGGCAACGGAAACCACATGGAGCACTACGTTGTTGTATGCAGCGTCCTGCTGGTGCTGATGTCGAAACCAATCCGAAGCACGTTCATGAATTTCAACATTTCCCACCCACAATTGCCCGCCTATTTTCACTTTTGCGTTAAAGAAGTCGGGACCAGCATTGAAGTTGTGTAGACCGGGATCTATGATGTCAACCTCGGCGCCGTCTTCCGTGTGCAACGCTCCGAGGGGGTAGATTCGGTGTTGCCAAACGTAATGGAGCAATTTTTCCATATTTGTGTCCATACTGGTTTAAACGAACAAAGGTAAGGACTTTTCTCGGAACGTGCAAGTATGCTTACTCCCGCCTTTTCTGCTCACGGGGTAAGATTTTCTCCCTGCAGGTGAGAAAAAAGATTGAAATTGTCAATAATTCAAGACAAAAGAGAAAGCGGGCACAATACTTCTGTCTATAATTTATTTTGTACTTCCTTATTATAGGTGTACCTTTGCCACGATTACAAAAGACATTGATTTGAAGACATTTGAAGAACTCGGCGTTTCGGAGGCTATCCGTCGCGCTGTGGAAGAACTGGGATACGAACAACCTATGCCCGTTCAAGAAGAAGTGATTCCCTATCTTTTAGGCGAGAACAACGACGTGATTGCACTTGCTCAAACGGGAACGGGTAAGACGGCAGCATACGGGCTGCCCATTTTGCAAAAGGTGAATCCCAGTAGCCGATCTACGCAGGCAATAGTGCTAAGCCCCACGCGTGAGCTCTGCCTGCAGATTGCAGACGATTTGAAAGATTATTCCCGCTATATCGACGGTCTCTATGTGCAGGCTGTTTATGGCGGTGCCAGTATCGACAGTCAGATACGTGCACTGAAAAAAGGAGTGCAGGTTATTGTGGCTACACCTGGTCGCTTGATCGATTTGATGAACCGTGGTGTAGCTCGTTTGGACGAAGTACAGAACGTAGTGCTTGATGAAGCCGATGAAATGCTCAATATGGGCTTCTCGGAAAGTATTGATGCTATCCTTGCGGGAGTGCCCGAGGAGCGAAACACATTGTTGTTCTCGGCCACGATGAGCAAAGAGGTGGAAAATATTGCAAAGAACTATCTCCACAACCATAAAGAAATTGTTGTCGGTTCCCGTAATGAGGGGGCAGAAAAGGTCAATCATATCTACTACATGGTGCAGGCGCGCGATAAATATGCGGCACTGAAGCGTGTGGTGGACTATTATCCGCGTATCTATGCCATAGTGTTCTGTCGGACGCGTATGGAGACGCAAGAGGTGGCCGATAACTTGATTCGCGACGGCTATAATGCCGAGGCGCTCCACGGCGACTTGAGCCAGGCTCAGCGCGACCTAACGATGCAGAAGTTCCGCCAACACACCATTCAGTTGCTTGTGGCAACCGACGTGGCTGCTCGCGGTTTGGATGTGGACGATCTGACGCACGTTATCAACTACGGATTGCCCGACGACATTGAGAGCTACACTCACCGCAGCGGCCGAACAGGGCGTGCAGGTAAGCGAGGTACGAGTATCTGTATTATCCACCAGCGTGAGAAAGGGAAAGTACGCGCCATAGAGCGTATTCTGGGCAAAGAGTTCGAGGTCGGTGTTCTGCCAGAGCCCAAGGAAATTTGTACCAAACAGCTCTATCACGTCATCGACCGCTTGGAACATCAGGAGGTCGACGAAAACGAAATTGCACCCTTCATGCCCGAAGTGCTTCGCAAGCTCGATTGGCTCACAAAGGAAGACCTCGTGAAGCGCGTAGTTGCAGATGCTTTCGGACAGTTCCTAAAATATTACGCCAACGCACCAGAAATCCTACAGCCGAAAGATCGTGGCGGTAAGCACGATGAAGGCGGTGGTTTCTCACGTCGTGGACGTCGTGAGGACGGACCACGCCGCGCCGAAGCAGGTTATACTCGGTTGTTCATCAATTTAGGGAAGCGCGATAATTTCTACGCTCGAGAAATTATCAACCTTATCAATCGCCATGTGAAAGGCAATGTGGAAATCGGACGTATTGATTTGACGCAGAATTGCTCTTTCTTCGAGGTTCCCGAAGGTGATGCCGAAATCGTTCTCAAGAAGATGCGCCGCACCAAGGTAGGCGATCGCCCTGTTGTAGTGGACAATGCCGATAGGGATGCTTCTGCCACAGAAGAACGCAGGGGACGTAAGCAAGCAGGAAAGGGACGTGGCGAGCGCAGTGCTCGTGGTGAACGTTTCGATAAGCCGCGTAAACGTCGCTCGGACGAAACTGCAGCGAAACAGCCGAAGAAGAAAAATAACAAAGAAGCCGACTGGCGGAAATTTTTTGAATAAACATAACAATACATGATAAGAAAACTCATTATGGGGCTGCTCTTGTTGCTCGCTATGCCAGCAGCAGCGCAGCATTTGCAAATGAAGATTGGGGGCGGTTTTGCTTCCCACCATTCTGATGCCAAACTTGTTGGTGCTTTCAAGGCAGGTTTGGGCTATGAGATTGAACTTAGTCAGCACTTGACGGTGACGCCATGGCTCACAGCTTATGCTAAAGGCTGGAAGGACAAGGATCAAGTGGTGAAGTATTATGACGAGCACGGAAATCCTATTCTTAATGCCGATGGTACACAGCGTACCGGCATAAAGAGCCGCACAACATCAGCTAATTATTTGGAAGTGCCCGTCCTTTTCAACTACTATCTGCGCCTGGATGAGTCGCGCTACGTTGTTTTGAGTGCAGGACCTTATGCAGCTCTTGGTATCAACGGTCAGCAAAAGACGCGTGGAGATGCCGAACAAGAAGGTAGTCGCAAGGTCTTTTATAAGACTTCTACGTTCAAAGGAGCAGGCATTCATCGCTTCGATGCGGGGCTGACGGTAGGAGTAGGCTATCAATTTCCCACTCATATCACCGTGGGTGTGGAAACAGATTTCGGTCTCCTTTCCTTTGATAAATCGGGTGCGCGCAACGTTTCTGGGCTCATTACTTTAGGCTATCAGTTCTAAATACCCTGTTAGTGGTATTGCAGCCCTATAAGAACTGCCCTACCTTTGCACTCGGATTCAAGGTGGAAGTTTTCCCCAATGAGTTATAGTAAATTTAAATTGTTATGTTCCAAAAATAGCCAGCGCGAGTGAGCGTTGGCTTTTGGTTTTTTATGCGGGTGTGCTTTCTTGTGCGGATTGTCGCTATCAGTTCTCCTCTTTTCCCTTTCATCTTCTATTGTTTCATGGTAAGCAAAAGTGGGGTGTTGCTCATTCGTAAAGCGTTGATATATATGGTAATAATGTGGGCCGTGTTTTTCCTTATTGCGTCAGCTGACACAATAAGGCTGTCAGTTCACGCAATAAGGCTGTCAGCTGACACCCTTATTGTATTTTTGAACAGCTCCTAATAAGGCTATCGGTCCCTTCTTTTTGTGGTTTCACCAAAAAGTTGTGCAGCAAAAAGGGTGGGAGGGGAGGAATGGGCGCAATAAGCAGAAACCCTTGTAAAAACCGCAAGAATCATTAAAACATACTAAATGATTTGTCTGGTTCAGATAAAAGGCCTATTTTGCGAGCTGGAACAATAAATCCAATGTACATAATGAAAATCAGAAGTATCCTTTTCCCTGTTTTAGCAGGTGCACTTATGCTGAGCAGTTGTGCCAGCAAGAAAGAGTTTGAGGCATTGAAAGCTGAAAATGCAGAGCTCAAACTGCAAAACCAAGACACTCGTATCAATTTGGCTGAGTGTAACGCGAATTCTAAGAATCTCCAAGATCGTCTGGCGGAAGAGCAGCGCCGCGTGGCTGATTTGCGCAAAGACTATCAGACGCTGCAAGGCTCCCTCGATAAGAGTTTGCAACAGAATAATCAAGGCAACATCAACATTTCGAAGTTGGTGGACGAAATCAACGCTTCCAATCGCTTCATCAAGCAACTCGTTGAGGCTAAAACGAAGAGCGATTCACTGAATATGGTGCTCACCAATAATCTGACGCGTTCGCTCAATCGCGACGAACTTCAGGAAGTGGATGTTCAAGTTCTCAAGGGCGTTGTTTACATCTCTCTGGCCGACAATATGCTCTACAAGAGCGGCAGTTATGAAATCAACGACCGCGCAAGTGAGACGCTTTCCAAGATTGCAAAAATCATCAAGGACTATAAGGACTATGATGTGCTCGTGGAAGGTAACACTGACCCTGTGCCCATTTCTCGCACCAATATCCGCAACAACTGGGATCTCTCCTGCCTCCGCGCCTCCAGCGTTGTACAGGCACTCCAGAATCAGTATGGTGTGAATCCAGCCCGTCTGACAGCTGCTGGTCGTGGCGAGTATAACCCCATCACCGCAAACGATTCTGACTTAGGCAAGCAGCGCAACCGCCGCACACAGATTATTATTACGCCGAAGCTCGACCAGTTTATGGATCTTATCGATAAAGCTCCAAACACTAACGAGTAAGAGAAACCTCACATCGGGTCAGTCCAAACAGAATGGGCTGACCCGATTTTTTTTATTATGTCTTACTCTTGCCGAACTATACAAAAAGGGGAGTTTTACATAAAATAACAGTATTTATTTCTCCTTTTCTTGGTGGTGCGGAGAATAGGCGCTAACTTTGCAACGCAAAGTGGAAAAGATGTGGCATGAGCCTTTTGTGCTGCGCTATGTTCGCTCCACCGATACCGAGGATAGATTTGGCTGCTTGCAACCTCGTAAAAAGAATGCTAAAATGACCGACGGTTAAGTCCACAAAGGTAATGCCGTCTTGATGGATAAAGCGCCAACGGAGGGCGCTTATTTTTTTGTTCCCTCCGTAAGCCATCGCTACAGATTTATTCATTCTTACATTTCAAAAAAACTATGTATTTATTCACTTCCGAATCGGTGTCTGAGGGACACCCCGACAAGGTGGCCGACCAAATATCGGACGCCGTGCTTGACGAACTGCTCGCTTTCGATTCCAGTTCTAAAGTAGCTTGCGAAACAATGGTGACGACCGGACAAGTAGTCGTTGCTGGGGAAGTAAAGTCAAACGCTTGGGCCGACTTGCAGACCGTGGCGCGCGACGCTATTGCCCATATTGGTTATACCAAAGCCGATTATAAATTCGACTCTGAAAGCTGTGGCATTTTCAGTGCCATTCACGAGCAGAGTGCCGACATCAATCGCGGTGTTGAGCGCGTTGATGCAGAAAATCAAGGTGCTGGCGACCAAGGTATGATGTTTGGTTATGCCAATAATGAGACCGACAGCTACATGCCGCTGCCTCTCTCCTTGGCTCACGACTTGATGATTACGCTCTCCCGTATCCGCCGCGAGGGGAAGGTGATGACCTATCTCCGCCCCGATGCAAAGAGCCAAGTAACGGTGAAATACGACGATAGCGACCACGCCGTGGCTATCGATACCATTGTTATCTCCACGCAGCACGATGAGTTCATCTCCGCAGCCGAAGCTGGCAGTCAGGAGAAGGCCGATGAGCAGATGTTGGCAAGAATTCGTGAGGACGTTATCAATATCCTCATTCCGCGCACCATTGAAGAGCGTGTCAATACCCCAGAAATCAAAGCACTTTTCGAAAATAGCGACATCAAGTATCATGTAAACCCCACAGGCAAGTTTGTCATTGGTGGACCGAACGGTGATACAGGTCTGACAGGACGTAAAATCATTGTCGATACTTATGGAGGTCGCGGCGCTCATGGTGGTGGTGCTTTCTCGGGCAAAGATCCCTCGAAGGTAGACCGTAGTGCTGCTTACGCTGCTCGTCATATTGCTAAGAATATGGTGGCAGCAGGTGTGGCCGATGAGATGCTCGTTCAGTTGAGCTATGCTATCGGTGTGGCTGAACCCATTAGTATCTATGTCAACACTTACGGCAAGAAGCATGTTGCTTTGAGCGATGGCGAGATTGCAGAAAAGATCAAACAGCTCTTCGATCTTCGTCCCTACGCCATTGAGCAGCGTCTGAAATTGCGCAACCCCATCTATGTGGAAACAGCACGCTACGGCCACATGGGCCACAATCCGCGCATGAAACACAAGGTGTTCCGCCTCGGTAATGAGGTGAAAGAAATGGATGTTGAGCTCTTCACCTGGGAAAAGCTCGACTATGTTGAGAAGATAAAGGAAGCCTTCGGGCTTTAATAAATAAAAAACAAACGTGGCGGGGCTTGCTCCGCCACATTTCAAAGTGACCCATGAAGATAACAGTCTATGGTGCCTCCTCGGGGCAAGTGAAAGATATTTATGTTGAAACGGCTCGCCAGTTGGGCATGATAATGGCTCAGCGCGGTCATGCGCTGGTCAATGGTGCTGGACGTATGGGGCTGATGGCGGCATCTGCCGAAGCCTGCATGGAAGCTGGCGGTCAAGCCATCGGAGTCATTCCACAATTCATGATAGAGCAGGGTTGGCAACACAAGGGGATGTCACAACTCATCGTGACGCGCGATATGCACGAACGCAAAGAGCGAATGGCCGAATTGAGCGATGCTTGTGTGGCACTGCCCGGCGGTGTCGGCACTTTGGAGGAGTTGCTCGAAATCATCACATGGAAGCAACTCGGACTTTATCTCAAACCCATCGTTGTGCTCAATGTCGACGGCTGCTTCAGTCCGTTGCTCGAACAGTTGCAACTCGCTGTTGAAGAGCATTTCATGCGTCCTTTACACGCTCAACTCTGGCAAGTGGCAGAGACGGCGGAAGAAGCCGTACACCTCTGTGAGACAACACCCGAATGGGATAAAAACCTACAAAAATTTGCTGCACTCTAATGCAGAAGACAATCGCACTTTTTCAGTCGGATAGTACCCACGCCTATTCTTTTGATGCGGCAGCCTCCGAAGCATCTTCCAGCGGACACGGTTCGCACCAGCTGGGGAATCGTAAACATACGTGGGAAAAAATGGCCCCTCTTGAGGCAGACCCTGATGCTGTTTACACGGAAGAGCAACTCACTGCTGCTCCAACGCGTGTGAGCACGGTAGAGCAGACGGATTTTTTCTCACCGAAAGGAAAAATCCACGACTTCACATTTTATAAGCCACTGTGGGAGAATGCTTTTGTTGACTCGCTACAGCAAAAAATAGAGGTAGTGCCTTTTCGTCCACAAGGCGTTGCGGGAGATCCCGTGCCTTATCGTTTCCGCTCTGACGATTTTGTGACAACCGCGCTCATGCTTTCTTTCTTTCTGATGATTTATGTCATCTCGCGCAGTCGTCACTACCTCAAAAACCATATCAAAAACTTCTTCTCGCCCCACGAGTATAACGATATTTTCGCTCCACGTACGCAGAATGAGTTGCGCGGGCAGCTCTATCTCATCTTCCAGCTGTGTTTTACGTTGGGTGTGCTCACCTTCGATTATATACAATCATTCAAACCGGAAATCTTCAATTCTGTATCGCCCTATAAGATTCTCCTGGTCTCCTCCAGTATCTTCGGCGGTTTTTATTTCTTGAAGATTGCACTCTACTACTTTGTCAATAATGTCTTTTTCGACCGCAAAGTGATTTCCCAATGGAACGACTCCTATCTCTTGTCGCTCTTCTCCATGGGGGTGCTTCTCTTCCCCGTAGCTCTCTTGGTTGTATATTTTGACATCGACTTCCAAACCATGTTGGTACTCTTCTTTAGCGTGTATGCCCTCCTCAAGCTGTTGCTCTTTTATAAGTGCTTTCATATCTTTTCGGAGTATAAATTACACTTTTTGCATATAATTTTGTACCTTTGCACGCTAGAATTGTTCCCTCCGCTTATTTTGTGGAGAACTTTGAACTATGTGTTGAATGCGTTAGTCTCTATTGATTAAGAAAGCAATCCGGACAAATGATAAAGAAAATTCTTATTTCGCAGCCAAAACCGGCCTCTGATAAGTCTCCGTATTTTGATCTTGCGAAAACCTATGGGGTGGAATTTGTCTTCCATCCTTTTATTCGAGTAGAAAGTGTGTCGACGAAGGAATTTCGTGCACAAAAAGTGCAAATCCTTGACCACACGGCTATTGTCTTCAATTCTCGACACGCCATCGACCATTTCTTTAATCTCTGTAACGAACTGCGCGTTGCTATTCCCGACGACATGAAGTATTTCGGGCTTTCAGAGAAAATTATGCTTTACATACAGAAGTATGTGCAGTACCGTAAGCGTAAGATTTTCTTCGGAGCAACGGGTAAGTGGGAGGACCTAGTTCAGATTATGGCAAAACACAAGACTGAGAAGTACCTCTTGCCGCAGAGCGATGTGGCCGGTGATGAAGTCTCTGCTATGCTCGAAGCTAAGAAGCTTCAACACACGGAGTGTACGATGTACCGCACTGTTCCCAATGATATGCCGCAAACGCTGGAAGGTTATGATATGGTCATTCCTTTCACGCCGAGTGGTGCTATTGCCATTGCCGATACCTATCCCTCTTTGAAGGACGGCAAGGTGCTGGTGGGTTGTTTCGGAAAGAACACGGCCCAAACGCTCAAAGACGCTGGTATTCCTGTTGCTATGGAAGCTCCTTCTGTTCAAGCCCCTTCTATGACGGGAACGCTTGAGCTCTTCCTCAAGGAAACAAATCAGTAAAGATATTTAATGCCCGTTTTCAGCGGGAAACTCAGCATGGAGAAGCCTTTCGGATTCCCGAAAATAGAACATCTTTGTTTGCGGACGGATGTGGAAGCACTCTTTACCTCAGGCAGTAGAGCTTCCAGTGTCTATCCCCTGCGCGCTGTCTATCGCCTTGTGGATTACGACGGAAAAGGGCCGAAGGTGAAGGTGTTGCTGAGTGTTTCCAAGCGTTGCTTCAAACATGCTGTAGATCGCAACCGCGCGAAGCGACAATTGCGTGAGGCTTACCGCCACCACAAAGACATTCTGCGCGAAGCCCTTCCGGAGAATACCGCTCTCCACATAGGCTTTCTCTGGTTGAGCAATAAGCCTGTTGAGTCGGCCGTGGTAGAAGAGCGACTTGTTAAGCTGATGCAAGGTGTTGGCGATAAGTTGCTAAAAGAACAAGAAAAGAATAACAATGAGTAATTACTACTCCTCTGCTCCTTTCAGAGGTGCACGGAGATGTAATTACTCATTGTTCGTTTATAAAATCCTCACAGAATGCTCCGTCAATTTCTCATCCGTTTGCTGATAGCTCCCATTCGTTTTTATCAGCGTTTCATCTCTCCCCTGACGCCGCCCTCTTGTCGGTTCACCCCGACTTGCTCGCAATATGCCGTTGAGGCCATTCGGAAGCATGGTCCTATCAAAGGCCTCTTACTCGCCATTTGGCGCATCCTCCGCTGCAACCCTTGGGGCGGCAGCGGCTATGACCCAGTACCATAACCCCGTTTTTGAATGTGCTAATGTGGGGAATGTGCTAATGTGCTAATGTGCGGCTTTCGCCGTTTCGTCTGCCATGTTTTACATTTCCCCTTTAGGACAAGCCATATTTTCACCTTTTCACATTAGCACATTCAAAAAACTCAGTATTCTCTGCATTAGCACATTAGCACATTCCCCACATTAGCACATTAAAAACATGGATTTCCACACTCACAATCAGCAAGCAGCACCAGGAACGGCCATTGTCAATCTGCCGCTCGACATTGTGCAGCAGCCAGAAACGTTTCAGCCCGTGGCAGGTGGACTCTATTCCGCAGGCATTCATCCCTGGTGGACAGAGGAGGACGATGTTGAGGCTCTGTTTGTAGGGCTGAAACAGCTTTTGGAGCATCCGCAGGTAGTGGCGTTGGGAGAATGCGGACTTGACCGTTTGCGCGGAGGAAGTATGGAGTTGCAAGAAACCGTGTTCTGCCAGCAGGTAACATTGTCCGAAACCTTGCAGAAGCCTCTCACGATTCATTGTGTTCGTGCCTTTGATATTCTCTTGCAACTCAAGAAAAAGCTCCGCCCTACGCAGCAATGGACGATTCATGGTTTCCGTGGTCGTCCTGCCTTGGCTCAGCAGTTGCTCGATGCGGGCTTCGATTTGAGTTTCGGAAAACAGCGCAATGAGGAATCCTTCGCCCTTACGCCTCCCACGCGCCGCCATGAAGAAACCGACGATGATTGGTTGTAGTTCTCTGATATAGTACAACATATCCTCTTATACACGGTTCATCCCCGAATTGTACAGGTTTTTATGAGTAAAGAAAAGTACCTGTACAATTCGGGGATGAACCAAAAACTTAGAAAAAGTGAGGCCATTTAAATCTTTTTTTTACTTTTGCCACACAGACATAGCAAATCATAATATTTATATGCAGTATTTTCTCCTTTTTCTTGGATTACTCTTCTCTTTGCCAGCTTTTTCGCAAAAGGACTCCATTATGGTGTATGGCAATATTGCGGACGCTTTCACTGGTGCAATTATTGAAGATGGAACTATTGATGTATTGTCTCCCGATTCTACGGTACTCTTTCCAGGAGAATGGGCGTACAATATCGATGACGGTGTGCGGACAGCTTCGCTCTATTATTGTAAGGTTCCCGAAGAAGGCAACTATATCATTCGGCTTCAGCACCCCAATTATTTCCCGCTCTACTTTCCCATCACTGTAAAGTTGGGCACGCGCAATAGTGGTTTTGTGGTAATTCCTCAAAAAGCCCTCATGCGTAAGTGTCCCAAGGAGCAAAAGCTGGGAGAGGCCGTGGTGAGGGCTACGAAGATAAAAATGGTAATGAAAGGCGACACTCTCGTTTACAACGCCGACGCCTTCCAACTTTCGCAAGGATCGATGCTCGATGCACTGATTGAGCAACTGCCGGGGGCGCAACTCAATGAGAGCGGCGTGATCACGGTGAACGGCAAGCGGGTGAGCAGTCTGCTGGTCAATGGCAAGGATTTCTTCCGCGGCGACCCCAAAATTGCGTTAGAAAACCTTCCTGCCTACATGGTCAACAAAGTCAAGGTCTACGAGCAACAAAGCGACTTTGAGGAGATGACGGGTCTGAAGGAAGTGGAGCGGCCGCTGGTGATGGATGTCAATCTCAAGCGGCAATATTCCATCGGCTGGATTGCCAATGCGGAGGCTGCACGCGGCACGAAAGACAAGTACTTGATGCGATTGTTTGCGCTGCGATTCTCAGACTTGTCACGCTTAGCGATTTTCGGCAGTATCAACAACACCAACGACACACGGCGCCCAGGAGCAAAGGGCGAGTGGTCGCCGTCCTATCTGCCGCAGGGCTTGCAAACGAGCAAAACGGCCGGAGCGGAATACAGTTACGAAAATCGCCACAAGACGTTTGAATGGACGAGCAATGTGGACGTGACACACACCGACAACTACACGCTCACCACCTACAACCATGAGAGTTTTCTGCCCACTCAGCGCTCCTTCTCACTCAATCGTTCGGAAGCGAATAACCACACGACGTGGTTTAACACGAGTCATCGATTTTCTCTGAAAAAAGCGGTGCGACAATCAGGGCAAATCAGTTTCAACTACGACAAAAACACCAACGACGCCACGCAACGTGCCGGCGAGGTGGGCGTCAATCCGTTTGAGCTGGTGCCCAATGGAGAGGTGCTCGATGAGCTGTTTCGCCCAGGCAGCACGCGCCTGCAGCAGTTGGCACGCAACCGTCGCTATTCGCTGATGCGCGGCAATGGCGAGAATTGGCGCTTGAGTGCACCCTATCAATTACGTTGGAGTCCTTTTCAGCAGTCGGGGGTGAACGACTTCTTCTCTTTTAATTTCTCAGGAGTTTACGACCGACATCGCGCTCAGACTTTCGACCACTATCGTTTGGAATATCTCGGTGCGGGAAGTGGAACAAACGACTTCCGCAACCGCTATCGCAGTGCTCCCTCCCATCATTACAACTTCAATACGGAGGCATCTTATTTAATGCCTTTTGGCGCGTTTTGGCCGACCTTGAGCTACAAATATTCGCAAGACTATCGTGATGCCAACACCAACTTCTACCGCCTCGATCGGCTTGCGGGATGGGGTGCCAGCACCGACTTTGCGCCGGGCATGCTCCCCTCGGCAACGGCCGACATGATGCAGGCACTTGACGCGCCCAACAGCGGACACTCGCGCTTGTGGCAGCGGCGGCATCAGGTGAGCCTGCGCTTGGAATATCGCACGAAGCATCAAAACCGCACTACAATAGCCTTCCAACTTCCGTTGCGTTGGGAACTGGAGCATTTGTTGTTCGACAAAGTCGGGCAGCACTTCGACCGAAATCGAACGCAGGCATTGTTTTCTCCGCAGGTCTATCTTCACCAACAGTTTCAGAAAGGAGAGACCAGTCATGTGTTCATCCTCAACTACTCGCTGTCACGCGCAATGCCCGACTTTATCTATGCCCTCGAGTTGGAGGACAGTTCCAATCCGCTCTACATCCAAAGGGGAAATGCCCACTTGGTGCCAAGCACCACACAAAACCTTTCGTTTACAATGAACACATTTAAGAAGAAAAGGAAACTCTACGACTTGAATCTGTCCTACCAACGTACTTCCAACGCGCTGGCCACAGAACGCACCTACAATCCTACCACAGGAGGATATATGACGCACCCGGTCAATGTGAACGGCAACTGGCGCACCGACGGCACTTTCAGCACCAATGGACAGTTTGGTGCGAACAAAGCTTTCGATTGGAGCAGCCACTCCTCTTTCTCCTACGACCACAATGTCGATATGGCCAACGTGGTCGGCAGTACCACGCATGAGTTGAGCACCATCGGTAGTCTTTATCTCCGCGAACGGCTTTCGGTCAACTATTCGCAACGCGGTTGGCACTTGGGAGCAAAAGTGCAAGGCAGTTACAATCGCATGACCGGCCAACGCAGCGACTTCAAGCAGATCAGCGCGTGGGACTACAGTTACGGACTGACTGCACGCCTCCCATTGCCGGGTAAGGTGGGGCTGAGTACGGACTTCACAGTATTCAGCCGTCGAGGCTACACCGACACGCAGCTCAACACCAACCACTTCATTTGGAACCTTCGCCTCGAGCGCAGCATTCTGCACGGAAATCTGACCTTTGCTCTCGATGGTTTCGACCTGCTGCACGAACTTTCCAACGTGACACGCACAGTCAATGCACAAGGCCGCACTGAAACCTACCACAATGTCATTCCTTCCTACTTCATGTTTCACGCCATCTATAAGTTCAACCTGTCACCTAAAAAACGATAAAATAAAGACAAGCAGTTACAATCTCTACTTACAAGATTCAACAGGCATGGTTATATATAATGTTTAGGTTCATCCCCGAATTGCGTTGGTACTTTTCTTTACTCATAAATACCTGTACAATTCGGGGATGAACCCTCTTTTTCTTTCCGCAATATCCTTAAGTTGGTATTGCGGTTTTTTGTTGAATCCTCACACAGCAAGTGTAGATGAGTGAAGAGGTGTACGAGTAGAAGTGAGTGCTGTGCGACACCTCGGGTGTCGGAAATGGAAATTGTTACTTCTCCCATGGGGTCTCCCTTCGGGCATTACCCGCGGTTACACATGGTGTGTCCTCGCTGGGGACATTATTATTGCGTTCGAAAATACAATAAGGCTGTCAGTTCACATCCTTATTGTGTCAGTTCACATCCTTATTGTGTCAGTTCACATCCTTATTGCGTCAGCCAGCACGCTTATTGTGTCAACCAGCGCGCTTATTGTGTGAGAGCTTACACCTAAGAAACGTTGAACTGAAGAGAGCTACAATCTCTTCTCCTGTAGTTTGATTTTTTGTTGTCACGTCGTCACGTTGTCACACTTTGCGGTTAAACACTTGAAATAATGAGTATTACGAGCGTGACAATAGTGTGACAACAAAATAGAACCACATGAGTTGTTGTCACGCATATAAGCGTTTGTCGTTCAGTATGTTTGAAAGATCTGTGACAACGTGACAACAAAATGACGAAATTTTCAGGAGAGGGCGAGAAGCTATATTTATCATCGATATGTCTTGTTCTTTTCGTTCATATTTGCAGCAGAGGGCGAGAGAAAAAACCTCCTGTCGTGCGAACATATACTATTCCGAGAAAAAGGCGTATCTTTGTACGCAAAATCATAAAACAGATAAACAAACGATGAATTTCGTAGACGAACTCAAATGGCGCGGTATGCTCCATCAGATGATGCCGGGCACAGAAGAACTTCTTGCAAAAGAACAAGTAACGGCTTATGTAGGTATTGACCCTACGGCTGATTCCCTCCATATTGGTCACCTGTGTGGCATCATGATGTTGCGCCACTTGCAGGATTGTGGTCATAAGCCGCTCGCGCTTGTTGGCGGTGCTACGGGTATGATTGGCGACCCCTCCGGTAAGAGCCAGGAGCGCAATCTGCTCGATGAGGAGACTTTGGCGCACAACATCCGTTGCATCAAAGAGCAGCTCTCTCGCTTTCTCGACTTTGAGTCCGACGCTCCCAACCGTGCCGAACTCGTCAACAACTACGATTGGATGAAGGGGTATTCCTTCCTCAATTTTGTCCGCGACATCGGTAAGCACATCACAGTGAACTACATGATGGCGAAGGATAGCGTGCAAAAGCGTTTGAACGGTGAAGCACGCGATGGTTTGAGTTTCACGGAGTTTAGCTATCAGCTCCTTCAAGGCTACGACTTCCTCCACCTCTATCAAGAAAAGAACTGCAAACTGCAAATGGGCGGTTCGGACCAGTGGGGAAATATCACGACAGGTGCGGAATTGATTCGTCGCACACTCGGTTCTGAAAATCAGGTGTTCGCCCTCACGTGTCCGCTCATCACGAAAGCCGATGGACGCAAGTTTGGTAAGACAGAAAATGGTAATATCTGGCTCGATGCCAAGCGTACCACTCCTTATGAGTTCTACCAGTTCTGGCTCAATGTGGCCGACGACGACGCCGAACGCTACATCAAGATTTTCACTACGCTTTCTCAAAGTGAAATCACAGCCATCATCGACGAGCACCGTCAGGATCCAGGTTGCCGCACCTTGCAGAAGCGACTTGGCGAAGAGGTGACGAAGATGGTTCACGGTGAGGAAGAATACAAGAAAGCCCTCGAAGCCTCCAATATCCTCTTCGGAAAGGCCACAAAGGAGAACCTCCTCAAGCTCGATGAAGCTACGCTCTTGGCTGTCTTTAGCGGTGTGCCCCATTTTGAGGTGAGCCGCACCGAAGCCCTTGATGCCAAAGCCGTCGACCTCTTTGCAGAAACCACCAAGTGTTTTGCTTCTAAAGGCGAAATGCGCAAACTTGTGCAGGGCGGAGGAGTGAGTCTGAACAAAGAAAAACTCGAAGCGTTCGACCGCACTATCACTGCCGACGATCTCCTCGATGGGAAATATCTCCTCGTGCAGCGCGGTAAGAAGAACTACTTCCTCATCACAGTGAAGTAAGAGAAACTTTCGTGCTCATCGAGCCGGTTCAAGACACATTCAAAACATCTTCAAAGATGGACGAAAAAGAATTAGAAAAATATACAGTAGCGGCTGAAGCTGGCGATGCGTCGGCACAGTACAATTTAGGCGTTCTCCTGTCCGAGGGTGACAAGAAACAGCAGAAGAAGGCTTTTGCTTGGACGCTCAAATCAGCAAAGCAGGGCTTTGCCAAGGGGCAGAGTTTGTTAGCCCATTTCTATACCAACGGTATAGGCGTAGGTCAGAACCCCGATAAGGCTTATGATTGGTATAAAAAGGCGGCTATGCAGGGTGAAGCAAAAGCCGAACGCTTTATGGGTTTGGATGCTCTGCATGGTATTGTGGGCGAAAAAGATGTTGAAGCGGCAGCCGAATGGATTCGGAAAGCTGCTGCCCATGGTTCGGACGATGCCTCTTGCGACTTGGCGGGAATGTTGCTGCGCGGAGAGGGGATGAAGCAAGACCTTGATGAGGCTTACCATCTCTTTGAGCAATTGGCAGAGAAAGGTCTTCCTGCTGCAAAATATAACCTTGCCATCTTTTGTTTGGACGGCTATCCCAACGGGCGTGAAGTCCAGCGCGCTGTGCAGCTCTTAGAGGAGGCAGCAGCAGGTGGAGTGCCAATCGCCAATGTCACACTGGCGCAAATCTATATGGAAGGCGTTGATGATGTGCAGAAGGATTTCGACAAAGCAACGGACAGTGTTGCGCCACTGCTCAAAACTGGACCTGCTCCTTTGAGGCGTATCGCCAAAGATGTGCTGAAAGAAATCGACCGCCTCGAGAGCGAAAAATAAGACAACAGAAGCTACTCAATAGCTTTTATACTTAATCGGACGAGTTAGACAGGTCAAACCAGTCGGACTCGTCCGCTTTTTTCTTTTTATCTCACCTCAACAAACCATGCGTACCCTCTTTCTTTTCCTCTCCTTTATGCTCTCCCTCGTCCTTATTGCACAACCCGCACAAAATGAGTATCGCTGGGGGATGGCCTATTTGCGCTCGGAGCAATATACCGAAGCCGTTAAATCGCTCACAAAGGCGGCCGAAAAGGGCAATCCTGCCGCAGCTGTGCAGCTCGGTATGCTCTATCATCAAGGGCGGGGTGTGGAGCAGAACGATGAGCGCGCTGTTGAGTACTACGGGCGTGCAGCTCAGAAAGGTGACGCCAAGGGGCAGTACCTCTTAGCCAATATGATGCAAATGGGCATCGGCACGCCGAAAGATCCCGCAGCGGCAGCTTTCTATTACGCTAAGGCGGCGCGCCAAGGCAATGTGGAAGCCCAGCGCGAACTGGCGGAGATGCTCTATCGCGGCAATGGCGTGCAACGTGATCGCAAAGAGGCGGCGCGTTGGTATACCGAACTGGCGGCGCGCCCCGATTCCAACGCGCTCTTTATGCTCGGCGGAATGTATGAATATGGCGATGGGGTGAAAAAAGACTCATTGCGGTCCGCTGCTTATTATCAGCAAGCGGCGCGTTTGGGACATTCGCAAGCTATGCTGACTTTGGGCTATCACTACGCTGCTACGCGTTCCGATTCGGCTGAATACTGGTATCGGAAAGCTGCCGACTTGCAGTTGCCCGAAGCGCAATACAATCTAGCGCTGCTTTATTTCAGTCGCGGAAACGTTGCGCAGGGTTTACCATTCTTAGAAGCTGCCGCACGTTTGCATTATGCTGAGGCGGAGAACAATTTAGGGAATCTTTATGCCGAGGGGCGTTATGTGGCGAAAGACCTTGTGCGTGCTTTTCAACTTTATAAACGGGCAGCAGAACAACGACTTCCCGAGGCGCAAAATAACTGTGGAAATATGCTCGAAGCAGGGGAGGGAACAGCTGCCAATCCTGCCAGTGCGTTGGAGTATTACGCCCGTGCAGCGGCGCAAAACTATGCTGAAGCGCAATACAATCTGGCGCGACTTTATGCCACGGGAACAGGAACTGCACAAGATTGGCAAAAAGCAGCTACATGGTTTGAACGTGCCGCTCAACAAGGCAAACCCGAAGCACAATATAACATCGGTATTCTCTACCTCCGCGGTCAAGGCGTTACGGCTGATGCGACAAAAGCTTACCACTATCTCCGCTTAGCAGCTCAGAGTTCCTCTCCCGTTGCCGCGGCTGCTCGCGCTCTTCTCCACTAATTTTGTTTTATTCAAGACTCAGCCCCATTTGATACCTTACTCAAATGGGGCTTTTCTTACACGCTATCAGCAAATGCTCATCCTCGCCGCAGGTAGTTGCAAACCAGTATTCATCACCACCTTCTTTTATTTTGAGCCGCTTGCGGAGTTCTGCCACAGAGGCGGGGAAGTTTCGCACCGTTAAGTTGGCTTGGCGCACATCTCCCTTAAAAGCTTTTAGTTCTTGCTTGTTGAAATGGCTGTAGCGAACCACCTCGAAGATTCTACCTGGGAAGTTTTCGATGCATTTGTCGGAAGTATAGAGATGACTATTGGGGTGAAATTTCTGCAAGCCGAAACGTACTGCCGGAAGTTTGTATGCTCCCGCTTTCAAGATGGCCGCATTGGGTTCGTAGAGGTAGCGGAGGGGGGTAGAGGCGTAGACGGGTAGGGCAGTGGCTTCTTCGTCAGTGCGAAAACTAAATGTTTCTTCATCACAACAAAAGATAGTGGGCGAAACCACTTGTTTTTGGTGCATATTGAGCACCAGAAGGAGATCTTTACATTCTCCGCGCTCCGCCACAATATGCACTTCTTCCGTACAATCCAACTGATTCATAGCGCGGTGAAGATCGAGCATGGGCGAAAGTTTCAGCATCACGTAGCGCGCTTTCTCTCGAAAAAGTGGGAGCAGTTCTATAACGTTCGGTTCGCAATCCTCCAACAGCACCGTTTTGCGCCCAGCAGCATCGCGGCGCGCAGGATCGAGAAACAGCAAATCAACAGTGCTCATCGTGCGCAACAGTTCTGTACCGTCGCCCACTAAGCAATGAGCGTGTTCAAGCTCCAAGAGCGGGAAGTTGTGCGCTGCTATTTCTGCGAGCATTGCGTTGCGCTCAATGTAAGTGGCCTCTCGGAAAAGTTTCGCCACGAAAGAGAAATCAACTCCCAATCCGCCCGTGAGGTCTACCATCGTAGCGCCTTCGGGCAACAAACGTTCTACTACTGCCGCTTTGTAGCGTGCCGCCTTTTCTCCCGAGCACTGTTCCAACGCCAAGCGTGGCGGATAGCGAACTCCATCCACCGCCGCCCACGACGGCACTTTCGTGCGCAGTCGTTGCCACCCCTCAATCTGTTGCAGAATGTAAGCTGTATCGAGGTCGTTGCGCCCACTGAGTTGTAAAGCCAAGCGGGCAACATCGTCTGTGCGGTGCTCTCGGATGTATCTTTCTTCTTTCATACTGCAAAAGTACAGCTTTTTGTTAGAGCATAAAAAGAGAAGCCTCTCAATGGAAGAGGTATCCGAACACTTCCCCTCATGGGAAGCTGGAGGGGGCTTCCTTTTCCCTCTTTTTCTCTCCCTTTCTCTTGGAAAGTCTTTCTAAATCGCTAAATTCGCGACATTAAACAAACGTTCTCTCTATGAAGAAATCAGCACTTCTCCTTCTCTTCGTCTTTGCAGCTTGCACTACTTGGGCGCAGGTGGCACGCGAAGAAATCTTTGCCGATGCTCATCGCTCGGCAGCTAACTATTATGCCTATCCCACTCCGAATGCCAAACTGACACCAGCACCGAAGGGATACGAACCTGTTTATATCAGTGCGTATGCTCGTCACGGTTCGCGCTGGCTCATCCATCCAGAACAGTACACCAAGCCGCTGCAAGTCCTGAAGAAAGCTGCTGCGGCAGGAATGCTTACTCCTGCAGGGCAGCAGGCGCTTGTTGCAGTGGATAGCGTGTATCACATGGCGAACAAACGCTTCGGCGAACTCACAGAAAAAGGTGCGCGCCAGCATCGCGGTATTGCACAGCGCATGTACAAAAACTTCCCCACGGTTTTTGCTGATGGCGCAGTGGTAGATGCTCGCTCAACGGTTGTCATCCGCTGCATCCTCTCCATGGCTAATGAGTGTTTGCAGTTGCAAGCGGAGAATCCGCGTTTGCGCATCAAGACGGATGCCAGCGATCACGATATGTACTATTTGAACGATGAGGACCAACCAGCCGTTCAACGTTTCCGCCATAGCGACGCCATTAAGGCAGCACTCACCAAGGCTTGGGAAGAAAATGTGAAGACAGACCACCTCATGGGAGTCCTCTTCCGCGATGCAGCTTATGTTCGCGATAGTGTCAACGTGGCTTCTTTCGCCAATAACTTCTTTTCTGTGGCGGCTAATATGCAGAGTTGCGATACAAAGCTCGATCTCTACCGCTTTTTTACTCCAGAAGAGTGCTACGGCATTTGGAAATATAGAAATTTAGAGTGGAGCATTCGTTATGGCGATAATAGCCTCTCAAAGGGTGTGATGCCCTATTTGCAGAACAATCTCTTGCGCAATTTCTTAACCACGGCCGACAGTTGCTTGCAGAAGTCCGTACCAGGCGCAACGCTGCGTTTCGGTCACGACGTGGTGGTTCTCCCATTAGCCTGTTTGATGGAGCTTGGCGATTGTGGCAAACAGCAGGGAGGCGATGCCAATCTGTTGGCCGAAAAATGGCGCAATTATGAAATCTTCCCCATGGCGTGCAACATTCAGTGGGTGTTCTATCGCAAAAAGAAAAGTAAAGACCTTCTCGTTAAAGTTTTACTCAACGAGCACGAGATGTCGCTCCCTGTTGCTACTACGCAAGCACCCTATTATCGGTGGGAAGATGTGAGAAAATACTATCAAGAAAAACTCTCACGCTTCCAAATCCCTACCGAAAAATAGCATTTTCTAACGCCTGCAACATTTGTTGTAGGCGTTTTGTAAACAAACTGAATGAAAAAAATATAAAAAAGTCTTTTATATTTATTATTTCTTTGCTTATCTTTGCGCCCAACAGATTACAAAAACTACAATACAATACCATATTACTTAATCAATATTCAATTACATGAGGAAAATTACTTCACTCTTGATGTGCTCACTATTTTATGCAGTGGGTGCATTTGCACAAAACTGGACGCCGAACGTAAGTTCGTCCACTGCTACAATGAAAGTAGCAACAAGTCGTGCAACTTCGGTGACCGCTGCTACAGCAGCAGACGACAATGCTCACTGGTATATCCTTACTCAGAAGCGTGGCGGCGAATCTGCTGCTTATGATGCTGGTAACGGAAAGACGCTGATGCGTCAATCCTCAACTTACACCGCTAGCTACTTTAATACAAAGAAAGCATCTGAGAATACCAACTACTTGGTACGCTTTATTACGGCGGATAATGGTGCATACAATATTCAGTTTGCCAATGGCCGTTATGTTGCTTCTAATTTAACTTCTAGTGCAACTCCAGCCACATATAAGTTCTATCCTATCAAAGGTAATACTACAGGAGACTTTGGTTGGAATCTTACTTCAAATGGTTCTGATTTTAAGAACATTGTAGACAACAATGCTGCAGGCGGAACTGTCGCTTTTTGGAGTAGTGGAGAAGTAAAGAGCCTAGGCGGTAACAACGACTGGTTTATCTATCCCGTTACTTTTGTAGAGGAAGCTCCTTTAACTATTACTTATAATGTTGTAATCAATGGTGAAACAGTAGCTACGGGAACTTCAGAACAGTTCTCTGGTACTCCTGCCGCTTTGCCCGCTAGCTTGCAGAACGACTATTGCACTTATACGCTTAGCAATGCAACAGTAGATGCTGCACATACAACGATTACTGCTACTGCTACAAGCAATGCTCCTTTCCAATTCTCTGCTGATGCAGAACACGCTACTTGGTATTATCTCCAACTTCGTCCTGCAAGCAATAAGTCTTATTTGAGTGCTGATACTGAAGATAAGATGATGGGGCAAGCTGATAAATTCAATACAGCAGAATTCAAGTGGGCTTTTGTTGGTAATCCTTATGCAGTGAAGGTTATCAATAAAGCAACTGGTGATAATGCAGCTTTGGCATACGAAGGTGCAGTGAAAGTGGCTCGTCCTGGTAGCCCTATAAAGGTTGTTGCAGGTAGCTCTATGGCTTGGATGCTTTGCAAGAATGGTGATAATGGTTTCACCCTTCGTTCAACTGAAAATGCTTCTTGCTATCTCCACAATCGTGTAGATGATGGTATCACAACGCTTTCTGCTTCAGAATGGGGCGGTGTAGCTTCTGATGAAGGTTCTACCTTCAAGGTGACAGAAGCTCCTCTTGCAGATGATTACAATGCTCAACTGATTGCTGACTTCTCTAGCTGGTTTGATGTTGCAACGGCTCCTACTCTTGACACTTATTTCACGCTTTCTACTTCAGACTACAATACTCTTAAGGCTCAGTACACTACGCTGAAGGCAACTTGTACAAGTGAACAGTACGAAGGTTTCGTTGAGAATTTCTATCATGCTGTGAAATATCCCGAAACGGGCTACTACTTCTTGAAGAGCACTGCTGGTGGTCAGTATGGCTATATGTCCAGTGATGGTGTAAAGGTTTACGGTAATACAGCAAAGACAGGTGTGAATACTGTTGTTTATCTTGAGAAGCATGAAGAAGAAAGTTTTGTTTACTATACAATCAAGATTCAAGATAAGTATGTAAATAGAGCTTCTCAGAGTAGCGAAGTTGGTATGTCTGCTACAGCTCAAACACCCTATATGGCTGATATTTTCAAACCAGGTGTGATATCTCTTACCGCTAATCCTAATGATCCTTATGCTTTCTTGCATGTCAGTGCAGGTAATCAGTATGCTCTCGTTGGTTGGAAGACTATCAACGACCAGAATCTGCCAATCAATGCTTCTCTTTGGACTGTAGAAGATGCAACAAGCTTTGAAGTTCCTCTCAACGCTGTTAATGGCAAGAGCTATGCAACATTCTGCGCACCGTTTGGTGTAACTGTTGCTGATACTAAGGCTAACACGCTGGAGATGAACGAAAGCAAGACGCGCGTTACTCTCAACGAAATCGCTGAAGTTCCTGCTAACACAGGTGTTCTCCTCGTGAACGAAACGGGTGCTACAACAGCTACTGTTACAATCAAGGCTGACGCAGCTGCAACAGTTGCCAACAATGCTTTGGTTGGTACGCTCGCTCCTCACGCAAAAGCAGCTGGTGACCTCTTCCTTGGCAACAACGAAGGTGTAGTTGGTTTCTACGACTGGGCTGGTACTTCTCTTGCTGCTAACCGTGCATACATCCCCGCAGCAACAGCAGCTGGTGTTCGCGCTCTGCTCTTCGATAACACTACAACAGGTGTGAATGCTGCAACGCTCAACAACGCTTCTCAGAAGGTCTTCGATCTCCAGGGACGCCGCGTTCAAAAGGCTCAGAAGGGTCTCTATATCGTAAACGGCAAGAAGGTTGTTCTCTAATTTCTAAATCTTAACAACTAAATAAAACGAATACAAATGAAGAAGTATATCGTACCTGCCGTAAAGGCGATGAATCTCGAATTGGAGAATCTCATAGCAGATTCTATGAACGCCAATGGAGGTGTAACGACTCCAGTAAATAATGGTGGTTGGACACGTGAAGATAACTGGAATGATTCCGATTGGTCAGAAGATAAAGAATAATCCTTTCATCTTTGAATAAATTGAGGGGAGAATCTCAGCACTTGTGAGATTCTCCCCTTTGTTGTATTTATAGCCTCCCTTACTGTCTGTATCTCTGTATTGCAAGCGCGAAGAGAGTAACTTCTATATGGATAGGGGGTGGCTGCTATGCGACACCGCCGGTGCGGAGAGTGGGTTTGTCTACCTTCCACGGGTTCGCCCTTTGGGCATCACCCGCGGTTACGCATGGTGTGTCCCCTCTGGGGACAGTGGATGAGCACGTGATCCGCTCCTGTCCGATACTGTCCTAAAAAAGTGTGTAAGCTCCAAAGTTCTTATATTTGTAGTGAATA
>NZ_CAUTBW010000005.1:0-68254 GCF_963536905.1 uncultured Alloprevotella sp.
AAAGAGGTACGGCTTTTAGTTCCTTTTTGTTTGAAATGCTTACATCGTGTAGATGCTTACGAAATGCGAGCAGGAATCTTGAGGGGGAGCAACGGTATATTTATGAAAGCTGTACTTTCTTTGTGCCTATTTATTCTTAAGGTAGTGCCTAATTTGTTGTGCTTTTAGGGTTAGCAGTTGTTCTCTTGGTTCTTTTTGTCTTTTTGCAAATGTAGATTCTTTTTTTTTGTGTTTTGTGAAAAGAATTTGCAAAACATTTGTGTTTTTTTTGTTAGTAGAAGCGTTTTTAAGTTAACATCTACGTGCGTTTTTAATAGAAAACAAGGGGGGTAAGGGAGGAGGAGTTATCCTTTTTCATTGAATGCCGTTGAGGAAATTGCTAACGGTTTTGACTGCTTCGGAAAAGGCTGTGGGCTGTCCAGGAACGGTGATGAACAGATGCGAAGCGGTTGGGTAGATATGATAGCTTACGGGGCGGTTCAGGCTTTGCAAGCGTTTGACAAAATCGGCAGTCTGATCCAGCAGAATATCGTGACCAGCAGAGATGAAGAGTGCTGGAGGCAGTGTTCTCAAAGTTTCATCGCTACATAAACCTACTGATGCAAGCGGATTCTTTTCGTTGTGATGAGCATAAGCCTCGTTGAACGCTTCAAGCAGTTCTGCATCATTCCCATATCCTTTCGCATATTTTTCCCACGAAGCCGTTGGCTCTGTAAAGAGTTTTGTTACGGGATAGATGGAAATGACTTTGAAGATATTGGGTACAGACATGGTTGTGGCCAATGCCAAATTTCCTCCTGCACTATCTCCTCCAATCGAGATCTGTGTAGAGTCGCAGTTCCACTCTTCCGCATGCATTTTAAGAAAGGAAATGGCTTGCTGACAATCTTCAAGTGGGAGAGGGAAAGGGTGAGCAGGTGCGAGGCGATAGTTGAGCGCGGCAACAATGCAGTCTGCTTCCAAGGCAACAGCGGCACAGAAGCGGGCGCAACTGTTGATACTTCCAAAACACCATCCGCCGCCGTGCAGATAAAGCAGTATGGGGCGTTTGTGCGTGGAAGTTTTCTTCGGCGAGAACAAACAGATATTTGGCGATGGGTAAAACGCTTTGACATCCTCTGGCAGTGTCGGTGCTTGATTTCTGCTCTCTCTTATTTTTTGCAAGTCCGAATCATTACCCTGCATGGCCGCACGAACCGCAAGCATCTGCATGTGTTGCAAACCTGGTTTCATCTTAGCCAGAAAGGTTTGTTCCTCAATCAGCATTTTTTGTTGCAGAACAGAATCGGGATATATAGCATGAACTGTTAGTGAGGATAACGCCATAGATGCCGAAAGGATATATTTGAATGCGTGGAGCTTCATTGGTTAAAGTTTTTAATCTTTTGATGTTGTGCGAAGTTATAGCTTATATTCTTTCTCGGCAACGGCTATCTGCTAAAACTTTTGTTGCAGGATATTTTTTTATGCTTTGCAGGATAGATTGTCTTTGTGGGTGTTGTGCGACACCTCCGGTGTCGGAAAAGTTGTCGGCATCACCATCCCACGGGTTCGCCCTTCGGGCATCACCCGCGGTTACGCATGGTGTGTCCCCGCTGGGGACAGTGGGTGCGGGCTGGGAGGTTTCCCTTTTTTCTCTCTCCACTTCTCCACTTCTCCACTTCTCCACTTCTCCACGGGTTCGCCCTTCGGGCATCACCCGCGGTTACGCATAGTGTGTCCCCTATGGGGACAGTGGGTGCGGCTCTCATCATAAAAAGTCTGTATAGTCTCCGTGGCTAATCTATCTCAGCTTTGCACATTACCCCTTTACGATCTCAGTTGCATCCTCGCAGCGTAGCTCACGCCTCCGGCGGAGGCGCACCATGCTTAACCGCGGGTGATGCCCGAGCTGTGGCGAGGGTGAACCCGTGGATAGGCAGGACACCATCAACTTCCGACGCCGGCGGCGTCGCACTGCAAGCGTTGAGGGAGTAACAACTGTGGATGCAGTGCGACACCTCCGGTGTCGAAAAGTTGTCGGCATCACCATCCCACGGGTTCGCCCTTCGGGCATCACCCGCGGTTACGTATGGTGTGTCCCCCGCTGGGGATAGTGGGCTATTTCTTCTCCTACCAAGAAAAATAAACTCTGGGGAGGAGTGTGTTTTCTCTTAGTTGCGGCCTTATTTGTCGCGCTCAAAAATACAATAAGGGCGTGAGCTGACGCAATAAGGATGTCAGCTGACAGCCTTATTGTATTTTCAAACGCTATAAGGATATTTTCGATGGCGCATATCGCAGCCGTATTTGCCTATTCCAGAGGCTTTTAAGTGCTTTATTTATTCCGGCGTGGGAGAACAAATAGAGCTTGCTCTCCCTGATTCTTCCGATCCGTTTGTCCTGCCGAGTGTCAGCCGTCCGAAAGAGAGGTGCTGTTGTGTGGTTTTGCTGCAAAGATTACTTCATAGAATACCAACTTGAGGGTATTGCCCCATTTTAGAAAAGGTAGCTCCTTTGCACTGCCAATAAATAAAACTCGTAAAAATTAGGTGATGATAATATCTCGTTGCTTTTTTCAAAGTAGCCTTTATATACTTGTCTTAATCTTTTTCTGTTTGCCGCTTTCAGCCCAAAAGGGTATGGTAAGCGGCGTGGTGCATGCTGACGACGGAACGCCTTTGGAACATGTTGCTATAAAAGCTACAGATGGCAAAAAGGTTTTGGCTACCACACAGTCCGATGCAAAAGGGCTTTTCACTATCAAGTTGCCTGCAACGGCTGTTGAACTTTCTGCTCAGTTGCTGGGGTACAAAGCAGCAGTGCTGAAAGTATTGGATAACCGTACGACTTATCATTTTGTTCTCAACGAACAGGCGGAAAAGATAAGCGAGGCAGTTGTTACGGGGTATGTAAATAAGCGCAAAGAAAGTTATACGGGGGCGAGTTTTGTTATAGACCATGAGACGCTTATCAGGCAGACTAATACGAACCTGCTGGATATGATCAAGAACAATACTCCGGGGTTTGAACTGATACCCAATAATGAATATGGTGCAGACCCCAACCATATTCCCGATATGGTTTTGCGTGGCCGCAGCAGTTTTGTGGAGGGCGATCGTACCAATTTGCCGTTGTTTATTCTCGATGGGGTGGAAACAGATGTGCGCGTAATTTTTAGTTTGCAGCCTGCTTCTATTAAGCAAGTTTCGGTGTTGAAAGATGCAGCTGCTACTGCATATTACGGTTCTAAAGCAGCCAATGGTGTGGTTGTGATTACTTCGATGCCCACAAAAGCTGGCCGGTTGCAGGTTGATTACGATGGGCGTTACCAACTGTCGGTTGCGGACCTTTCGGCTTACCGTCTGCTCAATGCCGCAGAAAAATTGGAATACGAACGCATGGCAGGTATTTATGGCGACTTAAAAGGTAGCAGTCAAACCGACTTGGAGCGTCAGAAAGTGTATTACGAAAAGCTGGATCGTGTGAAAGCGGGCGTGAATACAGATTGGTTGCGCATGCCATTACGTACAGGCGTAACACATCAGCATAACCTGTCGTTTATGGGGGGTAGTGATATTTTTCGTTATCGACTCATGGGCGGATACAGTGGTACGAACGGAGTGATGCAAAAGAGCAATCGACATACGGCATCACTGTATGTCAATTTGGTCTATGGAGACTGGACACGGCTTTTTATCCAATATACGGGTAGAGTGGAAAGTACATCAAGTGGTGATGTGCCTTACGGTAGTTTTAGTAACTATGCACTGCTTAATCCTTACGATGCCCCCTATACCGCAGCAGGGGTATTAAACAACGAACTTTCTTTTGGAAAACCCAACCCTCTTTATGAGAAGAGTTTGAGCAGCTATATCAACAGTAGCGCCCGCACCATGAGCAACAGTCTGCGCCTGCGATGGAACATTGGCGGAGGATTGCGAATAGAGGGAACTGCAGCTTTAACCGAAACACAAACCGATGACGAGAGCTTTTTTTCGCCACTGTCGCAACGCTTTCTGTATGTGGAAAAGCAAAAGCGGGGGAGTTTCGACATCTTGCACAGTCGTCATGCCGATATATCGTCCAGTATTTTTGCCGTATGGAATAAAGCATTTGGCAAATATGGGCAGCACCTGCTCAATCTTACGTTGGGAGCAAACGTACAAGCCATAGAACAGAAGTCGGACGGATTCATTGCAACAGGAGTGTTGTCCGACAAGGTGGATCATGCTTCCATGGCGAAATCTTTTGCCGAAGGGTCTACTCCGCAGGGCAACCGAGATCGTGCACGCATGTTGGGCGGCTATATCAATGCGCAGTACGTCTATGATAACCGCTATTTTATAGACGCTTCTTTTCGTCGCGAAGGGTCTTCTAAATTTGGTGCACAGCAGAAATATGCTCCTTTCGGAATGTTGGGCATAGGTTGGAACGTACACAAAGAGAGTTTCATGACTAATGGAGTTGTAACGCTACTCAAAATTAGAGCCAGCGCAGGCATTGTGGGCAACGTGAATTTCCATTCTTATCAAGCACGGCAGGCATACAGCTATCGTTCGGATTTGATTTACAACAACCAGATAGGAGCTGTACCAACGGCTTTGGCAAATACCCATCTGAGATGGGAACGCACCTTGAAGCGTAATGCAGGCATCGACTTTGCGCTATTTGACGATCGTGTAAGCGGTAGCTTCGATGCTTACCTAAACACCACCAACGATTTGGTGATGACTGTTGCCAAACCTGCTCACACAGGTTTTTTGAATGGCAAAGAGAATTTGGGGCAGATACGCAATGCTGGTGTTGAACTCTCGCTGAGAGGACGCGTTTTTAGCGGCAGACCGTTGGGTTTGAATGTTTACCTTACATTGAGTCACAATCGTAATCGAATAGTGAAGATAAGCGACTATCTGCGCAATCGCAATGCCGACAACGTGAAGCAGGGAAACAGTCGTTTGCCCGTTCCGCTTTATGCGGAAGGCGAATCGCTCACGGCTCTCAAAGTGATGCGCTCTGCGGGTATCAACCCAGCCAATGGTAGAGAGGTTTTTATCAAAAGAAATGGTGAATATACTTACACTTATGACTATAATGAGCGACAAGTGGTGGGCGATACCTCTCCAGCGGTGCAAGGCACATGGGGATTTTCGGCAACCTGGAAAGATTTTTCGCTTACAGCTGCGTTCAACTACCGATTAGGTGCAACATTATATAATAGTACGCTTGCCACAAAAGTGGAAGGAGCAGATCCTCTCACCAACGTAGATAGGCGTGTTTTTTACAGTCGTTGGCGGGAACCAGGCAGTGCGGCACTTTTTAAGCACATCGCCTTGCGCGAAGCAACGCCACCAACGTCGAGGTTTGTTGCCAAAGAATATGTGCTGGAGGGTACATCGTTGATGCTGGCATATCAAGTTCCGAGCAACCTTTGTCGCGTATGCCGCGTTGCAGATGCGCGTATCTCGCTTTCTACGGGGCAGTTTTTTTATCTATCCACCATCAAGCGTGAGCGCGGACTTGCCTATCCTTTCGCACATGTTTTTGAAATAGGACTGAATGTAAAGATATGAGAAATATAATAGTCACTTTATTATTGCCGCTTGTTCTTACAACAACAATGTTGCAAGGATGCGGATTTGTGGATATAGATACGCCCGGACAAATAGACGGAAAGAAGATGTATGCTGACGAACAAGGTTTCGAGGACGTACTTACAGGAATATATGCAACATTGGCAAAGCCAAATCTTTACGGCCGCCAATTGTCGTTCGGATTTGTTGACGAGATTGCACAGTTGTATTACAACGACCACGAGGCAGCGCTCACAACGCTAACAAAAACTTACGACTTGCAATATCGCGACACTGACGTAAGGAAGCAAATAGATCGTATTTGGGAATCGGCATTCTTTGCAGTGTATACCATAAACGATTTGCTGCAACAAGCCGAGGGGAAACATTTTGCGCATTTAGATACTTATAAAGGTGAGGCGTTGGCTTTGCGAGCTATGCTACATTTCGATATGTTGCGTTTGTTTGCTCCGAATTATTCTCGCCCTCACGAGCTTTCTATTCCCTATGTCACCAAAACAAGTACGCAACCTTCGCCACGACTCACCGTCGACGAATGCTACCAGCACATACTTGCCGACCTAAATAAAGCCGATAGTTTGTTAGCATCATCATCGGCCAAGCGCACACCTGCTGAAATGTATGTCAGTCGTTATGCAATAAAGGCTCTTAAAGCACGAGTATATATTTGGGCAGGAAACAAGAGCGAAGCTGCCAAGTACGCAAAAGAGGTAACGGAAGGGCCTTACCGAATGGTGAAAGAAGAGAAAGTGTTGCAACTCTTTATGGGGTATGCCGCCACGAGTGAATGTGTTTGGGTGCTCAATGCACCAAAAGCCTATCTCGATGTTCGACAAGCGTTCTATCCAGCGCGTAGTACCGCCACTTGTAATATGGTGAGAAATAATTACAAACGTCTGTTCAGTACGTCCACTTTCACACCTACCAACAACGATTATCGTTTTCAGGCATACTTCACACAAACCAATTGGGGACGGCCAATTGTGGCTTTCACCAAGCTGTACGACAAAAATTATGAAGAGACGCAAGAGTGGCAGGCGGGCAGAATACCGGGAATAAATATGATACGATTGCCCGAGATGTACTATATCCTGGCTGAAGCATTGTACGATACTGACCGCAACGCCTCTCTCGAAGCACTCAACACTGTGATTACCGCTCGCGGATTGCAGCCTCTTTCATTTTCAGAAATTGCTACATCAGAACGTTTCCGCCAAGTGCTTGTTGATGAAATAAAGAAAGAATACTGGGGAGAAGGACAGATCTTTTTTACCTACAAGCGGTTTGAAATGCCGATGGAGGGGCTCAATAGTAAAGTGTTTGAGCCTAACGATGCAACTTACATACTGCCGCTGCCTCAGAGTGAAGAAAATAAAGACTGAAGAAGAAAATACGAACCGCAATGAAAAAAGTATACACTATAATTTGTCATTTGTGCCTGTACGCGATGTTGGTATTGAGTGCTTGTTCGTGCACGCAGGATGAGAGCTTTTCTTTTCGAGGCGCATTGGGAATCAGTTTTGAACGTGCCTCTTATCGTCTCGCCATGGGCAGTTTACCCTATTCGGTTGCCGATACGGTGATACGCATACCCTTAACAGCAGTAGGTTTGGCGAGTACATCACCAAGAAGCTATCGTTTGAAGGTGATAGATACGGTAACAACAGCAAAAGCAGGTGTGCATTTTCAACCATTCTCTACCGAGCGGATATTACCTGCTGGCGCAATAAGCGACACGCTCCGCATAAAGATTCTTCGTAGAAATCTGAACGAAGATAGTCTCTACGTGCTGACTGTTGGTATCAGCGAAAAGACTGAATTGCCTCCCATCATTGCCGAACTGTCAAAGATGCAACTCGTTTTTGATAATCGCCTCGATATGCCGACATGGTGGCCAGAACTGGCATATTGGTTGGGCGAATATGACAAGAAAAAGTATCAAAAGTTTATCGAGTGGAACGGCTCGCCTGTCACTCAAAAAGAGATGAACGAGCGCAAATACGAATACCTGCGCATTTTCAAAAAAGTGAAGGCGTATTTTGAGGCTCATCCACAGGAGGGCGTCAACTTCCCCGATGTGCATTGGGAGGTGTAATTCCAAACTTAGAATAAAAATAGAAGACGCGTGAAATATGATTCAAAATAACAATATAAAAATGAAGAAAATTTACAATTTCCTTTATGCCTTGCCGCTTCTAATAGCACTTTTTGCGGCATGTAGCGATAAAGAACCTAACAATGTCGAAACTCCTACTGCAAAACTTGTTGCTGTGACGGGAATAGAAAAAGCATACAGCATAAAGCAGAAAGCGCATTTGAAGCTTAAGCCAGTGCTTAACTTCTCGGAAGGAACAAAGCAGACAACCGCCTATGAATGGATTATTGACAATAATAAAGTGAGTACGGCAGATTCTCTTGATTATGAATGTACTGTATTGGGCAAACATACGGGTACGCTGAAAGTTATTGCCGAAGATCAAACGGCTAAGTTTGCCGACTTTACATTTTATGTATATTCTGGCTACGACCAAGGCTTACTACTCTTTACCGAGGGAAAAGACGGCGCCATGCTTGCGTACAAATCTCTCGACGTACAAGAAGCACCTGCTGTGCGCAATGTTTTTGCAGAGAGCAATCCAACACTTTCGTTAGGTAAAACGCCATTAGCACTTTGCTGGACAGGCGAGTGTATCACCAACCCGAATAACATTGACGATACGGGAGGTCTTGAAGTCATCGTAAGTACCGATTCTCCGCGATGCATCTATGCTTTGAATGCCAGTACGATGAGCGTGTTAAGTAAGATTGACTATGACGGAACGGCAACCGATTTTTTACCGAATCACGCCTTTGTACCTTTCGGTATGCAAAACCGACTTTGGGGCGCAGAGGGCGGAAGTGTTTATTTCACCGGCAACGGGAAAGATTATCTTATGACACCCGAGCGTCATTTTGTTGTGGGGAAACGTCGTCATCAGCTGCCCGCAGGTGCAAAAATTGCTGACCTCTCTTGCAGTTTGATAACCAACCCCATGGATATGCTTCGCGTTTACTTTGACACGGCTTCTAAACACCTTATTTATATTGGCGGCATACGTGGTATGGTAGAGGGAAAAGTAAGTTGCCCAGTTACGCCGATGACTTTGTTGGCGTGCGATGGTAGTTACGCTGAAGCAAATGCTGATAACCGTTACGAGCCTAAACATGCGCTGCTTGTAGGTAGCAGAAGTGGTAATGGTGTAACAGTTTACCGTTTTGCCCCTACGGCGAATAAAGCAGAAGAGAGTTTGTTGGGAGAAATAGATGCCACGGGGCATATTCTGCCCACTTCTGCTGTCGGCGTAAATCCTGTGCGCCCATTGCTCTATTATGCCGATCATGCGGGTAATATCTACGTTATGAACTACGAGGGGAAGAGCTTTTCTTCTACTCCTTACATCAGTCTTGGTCAGCAGTATGACGTAAAAGCTATTGTCTTTAATCCGTATAATCCCAACCGCATGTATGTGGCTGCCGAAGACTCAAAGGCTGAAACAACGGCGTGTGCGTCCATCTTCATTGTTGATGTTAGCAACAAGTCTGCTGCAAAGGTTCTTTATAAAGAAGATCGTGTAGGCGGTAAGATACACCGACTGATCTATAAGGGCAACGGCAAAGAGAACCGAGCAGCCACACATGACTGATAAACCAAAGAAATAAATCATCAATTTTAATTTTATACAAATGAAAAGAACTTTACTTTTTTCTATGTTGTTTGCTGCTTCAGCAGTCTCTACTTCTGCTTTTGCGGGAGAAAGAGCAACAACATTCTATCCTCTTCAAACTCTGATGGCGGCAAACAAAACACCAACGCCGATACCGGACGGAGTGAAGATAGAAAACAATGTCGTGGTGTCATGGCCCGCTGCACTTATTCCTGAAGACCGACAAATCGTTCTGCCAGAAGGTATCGTGGGTATTGGCTATCAAGCATTTGCCGAAACTCCGTTGCGCAACATCGTTCTTCCCTCTACGTTGCGCACCATTAGCAAAGAGGCTTTCTTTGCTTCTGCGCTTCAGGCGGTTGTCATACCTGAAGGCGTAGAGACATTGGGCGAAGCGGCTTTCTCCAACTGCCATTCGTTGATTGCTGCTTCTTTGCCGTCGACCATCAAAAACATGGGCAATAACATGTTCATGTATTGCGACAAACTTAACAATGTGCAACTCAAAGAGGGGCTTACTGCCATTGGCGAAAGTGCGTTCTTCAAATGTACGGCATTAGCAAATATCGCTCTGCCGAAATCGTTGGAGAGCATTGGCGACGGAGCATTTAATGGCTGCTCTGCTTTGGAAGAGATTACCATTCCCAATGGCGTTACCGAGATTGGAAACAATGTTTTTGATGAATGTAGTTTCTTGCAAAAGGTAAACTTCCCCGCAAGCGTGACAAGAATCGGGCGTTCTGCCTTCCACAATTGCGTAGGTTTATCAGGCATTTCTCTTCCCGAAGGATTGAAGACAATCGACGGACTGGCATTCTATGGTTGTACGTCGCTCTTCGAAATCACAACTCCTGAAGGCCTGGAATTGCTGGGAGCTTCGGCTTTTGAAGATTGCACGGCGCTCGCCTCCGTAACATTGGGTAAGGGCTTCACTGTTGTCAATCAAAAGGCTTTCAAAGGTTGCAAGGCTCTGCAACAGATAACGCTGCCCGAAGGCGTTGAAGAACTGAAGCCTTTCGTCTTCCAAAATTGTACGGCACTGACGGAAGTGACGTTCCCCTCTACGTTGAAAAACATCGGTCTGAATGCTCTTGTGAATTGTTCGAGCCTGTCGAAGGTTACTTGTAATGCCACAACGCCACCCGTTCTGAAAGGTAATGTGTTCAACAAAACGCCCAACGGAAAGACCTTAGTGGTGCCCGAAAGCAGCATCGCGCAATATCAAGCCACTCAATATTGGGGCGCTCCCAGTTTTGCAACGGTTGTGACGGGTATCAGTAGCCTTGCGCCAGCAGAAGAGCAAACAGCAGATGTATATACACTGCAAGGCGTTCGTTTGGGTACGAAAGCCATATGGCCCTCACTACCAAAGGGACTTTATGTGGTAGGAAATAAAAAAGTAGTAAAATAATTTATTTAAATTTTTAATATATACAACAATGAGAAAATATCTACTAACAGCAGTTATTGCGCTCTTAAGCATGCAGAGTTTCGCACAGAGCGTGGCCGTGTTCAATTTTGCAACTAATCCATGGGGGATAGAAACCTCAACACAGGGCGACGAACCCGAAGTAGGGAAGATTGAAGATGGCAAACCTCTCGAGCAAGATGGCATCAAACTTTCTTGTCAAAAAATAAGCGCACGATATTGGAACCGCATAATGGACGATAAGTTCAAATGGTACACAAACAACACCGTGAGCTTCACTGCTCCGGAGAATGTGGTGATAACAAAAATCGTCTTCAAATGCCTTCCATATCAATGCGACTTGGCAGAGATTACGCAGACTGGTGGCGTTTACCAATGCGACGACGATGAAAAAGACAATCAATATTCATGGACGGGACGTGCCGCAATGGTGATGTTTAAGGCAACAAATACTTCTACGTTTAAGAGTATAGAGGTCACCTACGCCCCCGAAACAACCACTTCCATTGCCAACCTCAAGACGAAAAAAGCACAAGGCAATTATATATATACATTGCAAGGGAAGCGCTTAGGTACGTCAGATTTGCTCCCATCGCTGCCGTCTGGCATCTATATCGTTAATGGTAAAAAGATCATAAAATAAAAAAGTTGCGTTTTTGTTGTCACGCCGTCAGATATAACCAGCGCTGTTTTGATAGCGAGATTTTTAGATAGCGTGACAACATTCTTTTTTTGACTCATCCCCGAATTGCGTTGGTATTATATCCGTGCAATTTCGGGGATGAATCATCTTTCCTCCTCCGCATCAGTTGCATCCTCACAGCGTACCTCACGCCTCCGGCGGAGGCGCACCATGCTTAACCGCGGGTGATGCCCGAGCGGAGCGAGGGTGAACCCGTGGAGGTGTGTATAGAGAGGACTCCGACGCCAGCGGCGTCGCACTGCAAACGTTGAGAGAGTAACAAGAGTGGGTGCTGTGCGACACCTCTGGTGTCGGAGGTTGGGGCGGCCTCTCTCTCCACGGGTTCGCCCTTCGGGCATCACCCGCGGTTAAGCATGGTGTGTCCCCGCTGGGGACAGTGGGTGGACAATGAGTTATTTCTTCTCCTACCAAGAAAAACAAACTCTTTGGAGGAGTGTGTTTTCTCTTAGTTGCGGCCTTATTTGTCGCGCTCAAAAATACAATAAGGGCGTGGGCTGACGCAATAAGGATGTGAGCTGACAGCCTTATTGTATTTTCAAACGCTATAAGGATATTTGCGGTGAGAACTTTTTTGACTAATGGGTTACTTTTATGAAACTTTTCATAAGTTCCTTTTTCTCGGTATTACCGAGAAGATATTCCTATACTTTAAAAGTTTAGCGAACACTAATACTTTTATACACTCCTTTCGGAAAACGTCACAGCTTATTGATCTATAAAGGATAACGCTCTTTGAGATGGTGGATATATCTTGATTATATAATTTTTATAGGAAAGAAATGTTTAATAAGTTTTTTTATCTATCTTTGTCCTCGAACTTCCAGTACACCTGTATGCAGGTGTGCGTTATAAAGGGTTCAACATAGAAAAAGAGCGTTTGACATATTGTCCTTTCTCGAAATCTGGAAAATTTTAACTGCTAGGGACAGTAGGCGATACGCTCACGCTTGGGATTATTGTACCCTCTCCAAAGGGAATAATATACCTCAATGCGTGGGCTATTGTTTATAGTTTAGCAGTGGGTTTTTCCAGAACCTCGAGAAGACTATATTCAATAGTTCCCACGCTTTTCCCATTTAATAACGGCTTACTTCTAGGGAACGATGGGCATCATTATATCTAAAATATGGAAGGAAGACAATTACAGTTTTTAGAGCTATACCGTATGGTTTTGGCTGATGGGATTGCTCATCCTAAAGAAATGGAAACTCTATATCGTATAGGGGTAGAGAATTATGGCTTAACAAATGAACAAATCACCAAGGAGATTGCAGAAGAAAGTTTTTCCACTTTTATTCCTGAAACCCCAGAAGACAAGATCAAATTACTCTACGAACTTGCTCTTATTGCTTGGGCAGATGGAGTAATAGAAGAGTCGGAGAAGAAATTACTAAAACGATATGCAATTTTATTTGGCATCAAAGAAGAATTATCCGACGAATTCGTCAACTTCTTGCTTAAAAAGGTGCAAGACAATGTAAGTGAAAACGAGATTACTAACCATTTTGAATTTTGATTATGAATATCATGAAACTTAATGTTCGTGACTATTTCTCATCCAGTAGTCCTAAAGAAAAAGATATGCAGGAATCCAGCATAGAGCAAAACCCTAATTCAAAACAGGAAAAAGAAACTCATCGACATTGGGGATTAAGAATGTGTGCAATAGCAAATGGGAGTAGGCAGACTTTAGTTCCCTATCTACATTCTGTATATCAGCACATATATAATGAACAATCAAGGAATCAGGAAGTTCAAGATGCACTCTATGGTAAGCTACAAACTCAAATAAATTGTAAAAATAATGAGATTGAACACCTGAAACAACAAATAAATGCTTCTAAGCAACAGCAAGCAGAATACCATAATCGTATTGCAGAGCTAAAAGAAGAGAAAGACACCCTCAAAAGTAAAGCATACGAAGTGAATAAAGAAGCAAAGATTAAGCTTATCTTAGGAATGACGATCTTGATGCCATTAACCTTATATCTTTTTTTATTCTATAGTTCAACATTCTATTCCGCCTTCTTTAAGCAATGGGCGGAAGACGCTAATGTTATGAATGCAATGTTTGATGCTAATGCCTTGAGTAATGCCGCTAATGCAAGTACAACAGTACTATGTTTTGTCTTATTTGCGCCTGTTATCTTTATGGGATTAGGTTTTTCTCTCCATTTTTTCAGTGTACAAGAAACATGGACTAAATATATAAAGATGATGGCTATAATAACCGTTACATTTATCTTTGATGCAATATTAGCCTATATGATAGGAAAGCATCTCCACGAAATAGAGGTAATCATAGGTACGGCATCATTAGGTAGTACTTATGGCGTAACAGATGCATTAAGTGATATCAATAGCTGGGCTGTTATCTTCTGTGGTTTTATAGTATATATCATCTGGGGTATAGTATTTGATATGACAATGACTGCCTATAACAAATTGGATCTTAACAAGATTAGAACAAAATCTATCGATAAATCTATCGAAGACACTCAAAATTTGCTTAAGCAGGAAAAGAATAACGAAAGTTCTTTGGAGAAAAGCGTTCATGAATTGAACAATCAGATAGAGTCAATTGTTTCACAAATTTCTAATAAAGTTCTCATTGATAAATCTGCTATTAGGACTGAAATGGTTAATTTCTTTTCTGGGTGGATGGCACAAATGAATGTTTTGGGACTATCTTCTGACGAGCAACAACTTTCTAACGATACCTTTAATCAAACTTTAATATCTTTTTCTTTAAACTAAAATGAAGAAGCACTTAATTTCTACAGGCATCATTTTATTTTTATGCCTATTATTGGGGGGAGTAACGTCTTGTACGGATAAAAAAAAGACAAATAATATTACTACTCAACGTCCCTTAAATATCTCTATCTACATTGACTTGTCTGATAGACTTGTTAGAGATATGCAACCATCACAAGTTAGCCGAGATACAGCTGCTATTGGATATATCATTGATTATTTCAAGAAGCAGACAATGGGGCCTCAAATTCTTCAAAGTAAGAACAGATTAAAAGTGTTCTTCTATCCTGCGCCACACAGTTCTGACATTGCAACTTTGGCTGGGGAATTAGATATAAATATGGCACAACTAAAAGGAGTTGAAAAAAGGAAAAGTCTTGAAAGCATGAAAGCCTTGTTTCAGAAGAACCTTTTACAAATATACAATAGGACTATAGCTGAACACGAATGGATTGGATGTGATATCTGGGATTTTTTTAGTAGTAAGAAGGTTGATGCTCAATGTATTAATAAAAACGCACGAAACATTTTGATAATTCTTACTGATGGCTATCTGTATGCAGCTGATAACAAAATAAAAGAGGGAAATTCATACTCTTATATCCTACCCCAAACTCTCAAAGAAGACGGCTCTTTAATAGTAAGAAGAAAGGGATTAGATAACTTGGAAATAGGTATCTTTGAGATTAATCCTTATTCAAAGAAAGAGGGATATAAGCTTATCCCTACACTTGAGAAATGGTTAAAAAATATGGGGGTTTCTGGAGAGCATCTTGTTGTAGCAGAAACAGATTTACCAGCAAATACCCAAACATTACTTAAGAGTTTTATAGAGAAAGAATAGCATTATTTGTAAATATTGGCATAGTAAACCCCAAAAGTTAGATAAAAACTTTTGGGGTTCATTTCTTCCTTAGAGAATGACTTCTCGGACGGGGTTGGAAGTGTAGGCGTAGGGGAGATAAGCCAGCGAGGGCGCATCGATGAGCTGAAGAGCTGCCCGCTTGCCGCGGGTGATGCTGCCGTGAGTTTGGCTGAGTCCCATAGCGTAGGCCGCGTTGATGGTGGCGGCGTTGATGGCCTCTTCCGGAAGTAGGCGTTGCTTGATGCAAGCCAAGGAGAGGATAAACTTCATGCTGCCCGAAGGCGTTGAACCGGGGTTCCAATCGGTGGCGAGCGCCACGGGGAGGCCTGCATCGATGAGTTTGCGAGCGGGAGCGTAGGGCATATTGAGGAAAAAGGACGTGCCGGGAAGCAGCGTGGGCATGACATCGGACTGCTGAAGGAGCGGAATGGCGCTGTCGGGCATTCGCTCCAGATGGTCGACGGAGAGGGCGTTGTGCTCCACTGCCACGGCGATACCTCCCGAAGCGGCCAACTCTTCGGCGTGAATCTTGGGGCGCAAACCATAGTGAGCACCAGCCTTGAGTATGCGCGCTGTTTCCTCGGGCGTGAAGAAACCTTCGTCGCAGAAAACATCGATGAAGTCGGCCAAACCCTCTCGTCCCACTTCGGGAATCATCTCATTGATGACGAGGTCGACATATTCGCTCTGTCGTCCCTGATAGGCGCGCCCAACGGCGTGTGCACCGAGGAAAGTGGCGCGGATTTCGAGGGCGGACGTTTCCCGCAGGCGGCGGATGACGCGCAACATCTTGAGCTCGTCTGCCGTATTGAGTCCGTAGCCGCTTTTGATTTCTACGCTGCCCGTTCCGCCAGCGCGCATCTCGTTGAGTCGCTGTTGGGCTTGAAGGAAGAGTTCTTCCTCGCTTTGCTCATGTAAGCGGTCGGCCGAATTGAGAATACCTCCACCGCGACGCGCTATTTCCTCATAGCTAAGGCCGCGTATCTTGTCCTCAAATTCTTGTTCGCGACTGCCAGCATACACAATGTGGGTGTGTGGGTCACAATAGCAGGGCATGACAATACCACCCTCGGCGTCTATGGAAGCGTATTCGCCGCCTGCAAGCAGGGGAGAGCAATCCCCGAAGTCCTTTATCAGCCCATCTTCAATCAGTAGCCACGCATTGCGGAGCGTTTGGATGGAGCGCATTTCCTCGCCGACTAATTTTTCTTTACCCGAAGGCAAAATGCCGGCGAGGATGCCAATGTTATGAATCAGAGTTTTCATTTCAGAGAGTAGGGTTGGTGTCGGGCAAAGTCTGGGTTTGGAGGAACTCAACCGACTTGGCAATGTAGGGATACATCACGACATCATCGCTGATAAAGGGAACAACCTGTCGATAGTTCGCCACGAGACGTTCGAGCACGGGCGACGTCTGTTCGGGGCGGCGGAATTCGAGAGCTTGCGCCGCATTGAAGAGTTCGATAGCCAAAACGCGCTCCGTATTGTTCACTACGGTGTAGAGCTTCGTCCCAGCGTTTGCGCCCATACTGACATGGTCTTCTTGTCCCTGTGAGGTTGGAATACTATCGGCAGAAGCCGGCATACACAAACCTTTGCTTTGGCTCACAATGGAGGCTGCCGTGTACTGCGTTATCATGAAACCGCTATTTACTCCTGGATTGGCAACGAGGAAACTGGGCAATCCGCGCGTTCCCGACACCAATTTATAGGTGCGGCGTTCGGAGATATTAGCCAGTTCGGACATGGCCAGCGTCAGGAAGTCCATGGGGAGCGCAATAGGTTCTCCGTGGAAATTTCCGGCGGAGATGATGAGGTCGTCGTCAGGGCAAACGGTCGGGTTGTCCGTGGCGGCGTTGATTTCAGTGTCGAGAACGTGCTCCACATACTGGAGGGTGTCCTTCACCGTTCCGTGTACCTGCGGAATGCAGCGGAACGAATAAGGGTCTTGCACGTGTATTTTGGATTTTTCGATGATCTGACTACCAGCGAGAAGTTGGGAGATGCGAGCCGCCGTATCGAGTTGCCCCTTGTGCGGTCTCACCGCATGAACAGCATGGTAGAACGCTTCTATCCGCCCATTGTAGGCATCAAGCGACAACGCCGCGATGCAATCCGCCCACTGGCTCAGCTGCTTTGCCTTTATGATAGCCCAGCAGCCGAACGCTGCCATGTTCTGCGTACCATTGAGAAGCGCGAGTCCCTCCTTTGAAGCCAAGGCGATGGGTTCCCAATGCTTCAGTTGCAGCAGTTCAGCACCGCTCATCTGCCGTCCCTCAAACTCAACCTCGCCCAAACCCACGAGCGGCAGGCAGAGATGCGCCAGCGGAACGAGGTCGCCCGATGCACCCACCGAACCTTGCATATAGACAACAGGACAAACGCCTGCATTGAAGAAGTCGATGAGACGCTCTACGGTGACCAACTGACAACCGGAATAGCCGTAGCTGAGGGATTGTATCTTGAGGAGAAGCATGATGCGCACAATGTCGCGCGGCACACGGTCGCCACAGCCGCAAGCATGGCTCATCATGAGGTTTATTTGCAATTGGGAGAGTTGGTGCTTACTGATGCTGATGTTGCAGAGTGAGCCGAAGCCCGTTGTAACGCCGTAGATAGGAACTTTCGAACGCGCTATTTTCTCGTCCAAATATTTCCGGCAACGAACAATGCGCTGGCGAGCATCCTCGCTAAGGCGCAACTGATAGTTGTTATATATGATTTCAGCCACTCTCTCTAAGGAGAGATGTTCGGCACTGATTTCGTGAATCTTTTCCATGTTTGTGTTTTTTAGAGTGAGGTTAGAAGAGGGAAGCCGCCTTATCGATGACGGCATCGTCCACAAGGTGCGGCATTGTCACGCGGAGTTGTGGCGTGCGTTCCATTTCGCGACGGATAGCGTCCATCGAACCTTTGTTGCGCGCCCAAGCTCGGCGACTGATACCATTGTTCACATCCCAGAAAAGCATATTGCGAATGTGGCGTGCAGCGTCTTCGCTACCGTCCACCACCATGCCGAAACCGCCGTTGATAACTTCGCCCCAACCTACGCCGCCTCCGTTGTGGATGCTCACCCAGGTGGCACCGCGGAAACTATCGCCAATGACGTTCTGAATAGCCATGTCGGCGCAGAATTGAGAGCCGTCGTAAATGTTGCTTGTTTCGCGGAAGGGAGAGTCTGTTCCCGACACATCGTGATGGTCTCTACCGAGCACCACAGGCCCTCTCAGTTCGCCACGCTTCACGGCTTCATTGAAAGCCAACGCAATCTTCATTCGCCCTTCACTATCGGCGTAGAGAATACGTGCTTGTGAACCCACCACGAGGTGGTTACGCCCCGCTTCTTTAATCCATAAAATGTTATCGTCGAGCTGGTTCTGAATGTCTTCAGGTGCTTCGGCGCGCTCAGCTTCCAGCACTTCTGCAGCCAAGCGGTCGGTCAGTTCAAGATCGCGCGGGTCGCCCGAAGCGCACACCCAGCGGAATGGACCGAAACCATAATCGAAGAACATCGGTCCCATAATGTCTTGAACGTAAGAAGGATAGCGGAAACTGCCGTCTGCTTGCAGAATATCGGCTTCAGCTCGCGAAGCTTGCAGCAAGAAGGCGTTGCCGTAGTCGAAGAAGTACATACCGCGCTCCGTCAGGCGGTTGATGGCGTCCACCTGCCGGCGCAATGATGCGTGTACGCATTTGCGGAATTGCTGCGGATTGTCTGCCATCATCTGCTTGCTCTCCTCCAGCGTCAGCCCTACGGGGTAGTAACCACCCGCCCAAGGATTGTGGAGCGACGTTTGGTCGGAACCTAAGTTCACTTCAATGCCTTCATCCGCCAAACGTTCCCAGAGGTCGACAACATTACCCACATACGCCATAGATACGACACGGCGCTCTTCTACGGCTTTGCGAATGGCGGGGATGAGTTCATCGAGCGAAGTATGAAGCTCGTCTACCCATCCTTGTTCGTGTCGTTTTTCTGCCGCCTTCGGGTTGATTTCGGCCACAACGCTCACCACGCCAGCAATGTTGCCCGCCTTGGGTTGTGCACCACTCATGCCGCCCAGTCCCGATGAGACGAAAAGTGGCATCTTGTCTTTGCCGCCCATCACTCGGCGCGCTGCGTTGAGCACGGTGATAGTCGTACCGTGTACGATGCCCTGCGGACCGATATACATATAGGAGCCAGCCGTCATTTGGCCGTACTGACTCACGCCGAGAGCGTTGCTGCGCTCCCAGTCGTCGGGGCGAGAATAGTTGGGGATTACCATACCGTTTGTCACCACTACGCGCGGCGCATCTCGATGGGAGGGGAAGAGTCCCAGAGGGTGACCGGAATACATCACAAGGGTTTGCTCATCGGTCATCTCACTGAGGTATTTCATCACGAGGCGGTATTGCGCCCAGTTCTGAAAGACAGCACCGTTTCCGCCATAGGTAATCAGTTCGTGAGGGTGTTGAGCCACGCGCGGATCGAGGTTGTTCTGAATCATCAGCATGATAGCCGCCGCTTGCTCCGAGCGATGCGGATATTCATTGATGGGGCGGGCATACATAGCGTACTGCGGACGGTAGCGGTACATATATATGCGTCCGTATTGCTTGAGTTCTTCCGCAAATTCGGGAGCTAACTGTGCGTGCAGTTCCTCTGGAAAATAGCGGAGAGCATTGCGCAGCGCCAAACGTTTCTCCTCGGGTGTGAGGATGTCTTTGCGCTTCGGCGCATGATTGATGTCGGTGTCGTAAGGAGGTAGCTCCGGCAGTTTGGCAGGAATGCCCTGTCGGATGTCAGCCTGGAATTGTTCGAGACTTATAATGTTATCCATGCTTTCTATGTTGTTCGTTGTTAGGGAGTAGAGAGGGGAGAGGAAGCGAGGTTTTCAGCGAGGAACTCCCCGCTTCCGTTTGGGATTATTGAGGAACTTCCGATGTGCTCGATAAGGTGGAAGCACACGGAATCAGCTATTTATTCGTCGCAGATTTTTGCTTCGACGATGGCGGTAATGGCGGCTTCCTCCGCATCGGCTTTGCGAATGAGTTCATCGGCTTCGGCCGTCAGTGCGTCCGCCGTAGCACGATCGTGGAGGGAGGCAGCATTGATTTTCACGTTCAAACCTGCACCGCGCACTGCTGCACGAATTGCCAAGGCCCCTACGCCCGCATCGGAAACACTGTTAGGGTTGCCCGTCTCGGCCATGGCGCGGCAGAGTGCAAAGCCCTCGTAGGATGCCTTCATAGTGCGCAGCGGCACTTGTGTGGCATAGAGTGTGGCTTGCTGAATGGCTTCGGCGCGCAGGCGTTTTTCTTCGTCGTTCCCCTTCGGCATACCGAAAGCGGACATAATGGCGTTGAACGCTTCTGTGTCTTCGTCCACCAACTGGAGGAGTTGCTCCATGAGTTGTTGCCCTTTGTCGGCGTGTGCACTAAATTCTTGCCAGCGTTCGTCCCAGCCCCGCTTGTGGGCAGAGAGGTTCGCCACCATCGTTCCCAATGCAGCGCCCAGCGCACCCATATAGGCCGAAATTGTTCCACCGCCTGGCGCGGGAGATTCTCGTGATGTCTCTTCTGCAAAACCGCGCGCCGTTAAGTCCACTAAGCGTGTCGTGTCGGGTTGCGCCTCCAGCATATATTCTATCACCTTTTCTTCGGGGCGGAAAGGCTTGAGATCGTTCAGCCCCATGGAGCGGATAGCTATTTGCACGATGTCTTTCTCCGGAATACCCGTGGAGCGTTCTTGTCGTTCTAAGAAGTAGCGACCTGCATCGAGGAGCGTTTGTTTCGGAATAAGTCCCACAATCTCCGTTCCCGTTACCCGCACGCCGCGATTCTGTGCGCAGCGACACACTTCCTCGAAGGCGCGGTGGAGAGGGGTAACGCTCAAATCGGTCATATTCATGGACACTTGCGCAATGCCGTATTCATCGATGTACCACCCAATGGCTTTTGTAGCTTTGAGCGTGCCGGGTTGCATGATGGTTTTCCCTTCGGCATCTTTCATAATCTTTCCTGTCAGCGTGTTACCCTCGCGCATCGGTCGTCCTTTTTCTCTCACGTCGAACGCTATGGCGTTGGCGCGGCGCGTGGAGGTCGTGTTGAGGTTGAAATTGACAGCGATGAGGAAATTTCGTGCGCCCACCGCCGTACAGCCTGTGCGTGCCACGCCCTCATCGAAGGGGCGCGCTCCGAAGTCGGGCGCCTTGGCTGCATCACTAAGTTTTTCGGGTAGAGCTTCATATTCTCCTTGGCGGCATACGGCCAGATTTCGGCGTTCAGACTTCAGTGCTGCCGCCTCATAGCAGTAGGTCGGGATGGCCAGTTCTTCCGCCAAGCGTTGTGCCAATTTTCGAGCCAGTTCGGCACACTCTTCCAGCGTGACACCCGCAACGGGGATGAGCGGAAGCACATCGGTAGCTCCCATGCGCGGATGTGCTCCATGATGTTGCCGCATATCGATGAGTTCGGCAGCACGGCGAACGGCTTTAAACGCTGCATCGCAAACGGCTTCGGGTTCGCCCACAAAGGTGATAACGGTGCGGTTCGTGGCCTCGCCCGGATCCACGTCGAGAAGTTTCACACCACGACTTCCGGCAATCACTTGCGCAATGGCATCAATAGTTGCTCGGTTGCGGCCCTCGCTGAAATTGGGGACGCACTCAATGATTCTTTTTCCCTGCTCCATAGTATAAATTGGGGATGTAGTTAGTATCAATTTGTATTCTTGAGGTTGCAAAAACCTTCATTGGCAAATATAAGTCCTTTTCTGATAGGAAGCAAATTTTTTGCTAATAGCTGAAGAATATGAACCCCATCTGCTCCGCCAGTCGAGGGATTTTCGTGTGCAGGAGTTTCGGAAAAAGGGTATAGCTTGAGGAGTGGCTCTGCCAAGAAATCGCTATCTTCGTTCGCAAAATGTTATCTACTAAAGAATGAAACTTACTCGTATCTTAACAGGACAAATTCTCGTTCTCACTGCGTTCGCTCTGAGTTCTTGTCAGTTCGGAGCACCCAAGGGCGCAAAGCTGGTATCGCAAAACGTAGCAACCGAGACGGATTCAGCCACGGCGGTGGACGCTTCGGTGCTCGATTCGCTCTGCGTTGTCGTCACTCCCGATAGTCTCCCCTCTGTTCTCTTGCAGCGGGTGGGCTATACGGTTTCTTACAATCCCGAAATGCGTATCCCCAACTGGGTGGCGTGGCATTTGACGCCCCAACGCCTCGAGGGTGCGGCGTCGCGCAAGGGGCATCCTTTTCAAGCAGATGAGGACATTCTAGCACCGCGTGTAGACACTTATGATTATATGCGTTCTGGCTACGACCGTGGACACATGTGTCCAGCGGCAGACAACAAATGGGATGCTGAAGCCATGCGGGAATCTTTCTTTTTCACCAATATCTGCCCACAAAACCACAATCTCAATGCGGGCGATTGGAACGAAATGGAGATGCAGTGCCGTGCGTGGGCAAAAACGTGGGACGGTATCTATATCGTTTGTGGCCCTTTGCTCTATCGGTGTCAGCACAAAAGGATTGGTGAGCATAAAGTGGTAGTGCCCGAAGCTTTCTTCAAAGTTGTGTTGTGCTTGAAGGGCACTCCCAAAGCTATCGGATTTATTTATAAAAATGAAAAAGGAAATCGCCCGAAAGGGGATTATGTGAATACCATTGACGAAGTGGAACGTCTAACAGGTTTCGATTTCTTTTCCGCTCTTCCCGATAGTTTGGAAAACAAAATTGAAGCCACCGCCAACCTCGAAGATTGGAACTAAACATAAGCGGTAGTTTCTTTTCGTCACTATCTCGCATCAAGATCATAGCTACGTAGAGCACAGCTCACGCCTCCGGCGGAGGCGCACCATGCTTAACCGCGGGTGATGCCCGAGCAGAGCGAGGGTGAACCCGTGGGGATATGGGCTAAGAGACCTCCGACGCCGGCGGCGTCGCACTGCAAGCGTTGAGAGAGTAACAAGAGTGGGTGCTGTGCGACACCTCCGATGTCGGAGGCTTCCCTCTCCACTTCTCCACTTCTCCACGGGTTCGCCTTTTGGGCATCACCCGCGGTTAAGCATGGTGTGTCCCCTCCGGGGACAGTGGGTGCGGGCTGGGAGGTTTCTCTTTTCTCTCCCTCTCCACTTCTCCACTCTCCACTCTCCACTCTCCACTCTCCACTCTCCACTTCTCCACGGGTTCGCCCTTCGGGCATCACCCGCGGTTACGCATGGTGTGTCCCCGCTGGGGACAGTGAGTGGACAATGAGCTTATTTCTTCTCTTACCAAGAAAAACAAACTCTGGGGAGGAATGTGTTTTCTCATAGTTGCAGCCTTATTTGTTGCGCTCAAAAATACAATAAGGGCGTCAGCTGACGCAATAAGGATGTCAGCTGACAGCCTTATTGTATTTTCAAACGCTATAAGGATATTTGTGCAGGGGGGTATCGCATAAACGCCTCTTCTCGAGGATGTGTTGCAGGTGCGCTTCAGAGGCGTCGATGAATGAGACTTCTAAGCGGACAGATTCAATTTTAGCGGTTTCTCTCAGTTTTGGATAGTTGCCCATTCCTGCGAAGAGCAAATGTGGGGTTGAGCAGGTGGGCGGCGCGTCCTTGTGTCTTTTATATAAAAAAAAGGTCCGTCGACGTTGTCTCACGACGACCCCGACGGTACCTTAAGAAATTTTTTGTTATCTATCGATGTTGCAAAGATACAAAACCATAAAAGAACTGTCAACTATCCTTGTACGTTTTTTTGCGATAAAGCAGTGTTTTTATGGTTTGATGGGCGCAAAAAAATGCTGCAACCGCCTTTGTACGGACGTTTCTTGATTTTGTGTGTTTTATAACATAAACGGAAGTTTGCATGCGTGTGTTCAGAAATCGTACTTTTGTAGCCACGAAGAACTTAATCATACGCAAGTGAAACATTGCTAGTTTGTACGATTTGGAACACTCTCTAAAAAAGATACCGTTCACCCCACGAGGTAGAACGGTATCTTTTTTTCCAAAAGGAGAGGAAATCAGAGTTCTCCACCAACCTCTTTGAACTTTTCGATGAAAGCAGCAATCTTTTGGAATACGCTTTCTTTCTTTGTCAAGTATTGTGGATTGAGTGGACTCATCTTAGGGAGAATCGCTTTCAGGTCTGTCCCGTTTTCGCTTGCGAACTTGCGCTTTAATGAAGTCTGAATGTAGCGCTTTGCAGCTTCTACGTTCAAGTTTTCTTCAGATATTAATTTTTCAGCTTCTATCTTCTGTTTCTCTTGTGCATAGGTAAAGAAAGAGGCGATAATATCTGCTTTGTCCTGAATCTGTTCGAGGTCGGTTTCATGAATGAAATCGACGATTAGTCCCTCTTTGGCTCTATTTCCTATACTGCTTCGGATGACTCGGCGAATGTCTTCAATCAGCGCGTCCTTGTCTTTCGTTTTTTTGTTATGTTCAAACACCAGTTCAAGGATATAATCTAAGTCGATTTCTTGTGACTTGAGCAAATCAACCTCAAACACCACATCGTCCCAGTCTATGGTGGTTTCCTCTGATTCTTTCCCTTCTCGTTCGTTTCTGAACCAGTCTCGAATATCGTTGTATGTGGAGCGATAATCTTGTGCCGCGCGCTCTGAAAGCACATCAACCTCCATCATGTCCGTAATGTCTTCATCTGTCAAGAAGCGCTGATCCTGGAATGTCTTGACAGCATCAGGGTTTGTCTTATCGATCTTTTGTAACTCTTTGAGATAGGTGAATTCATCATAGTTTTGTAAGATGTTTTCTATCTTCAAGTAGTCACCAAAGAGTTTTACAAAATCTTTTTTGTCCGCTTCCGTCGTAATCTCATCAGGTTGTGGGAACTGCTCTTTGAGTTCTTTCACAATATCCACATAGCCTTTTTTTGCTTCGCCTGTTTCACTGTCCGTGAAGCCTTTGAGATATTCCTCATAGCTTTTCTCCAGTAGGACGTTCTTTGTGTTTTCGTCGCCAAACAATGTGATGGCGTCTATTGTGGCCTGTTCCATATCTCGGAACGTAACGATATTGCCAAATGTTTTGGTGGCGCCATAGATACGGTTGGTTCGTGAGAAAGCCTGTATCAGTCCGTGATAGCGCAGGTTCTTATCCACAAACAGCGTGTTGAGTGTGGGGGCGTCAAAGCCTGTGAGAAACATTCCTACTACGATGAGGAGATCAACGTCCTGACTCTTCACTCGTTCGGCCAAGTCTTTATAGTAGTTTTGGAAAGTTTTACTGTCCACCCCAAAGCTTGTTCCGAATGTGGCATTGTAGTCGTCTATTGCCTTTTTCAGAAATTCTTTGGCGCTACGGTCCATCGCCGAAGGTTCAAAACCTTCATCTTGAATATCGCCTATGGCATGTTGCTCTTCGTTGGGAGCAAAGGAGAAGATAGTGGCTATTTTTAGTTTTTTCTCATTCTCTTTTTGCAGCTTGTTGAGCTCTTCATAATAGAGTTTGGCTGCCTCAACACTACTCACTGCAAACATGGCGTTGAAGCCCTTTCCGTTTCCTTCGTTTCGATGGGTCTTTATTCGGAAGTTTTGCAAGATGTATTGTGAAACTTCTTTGATTCGGTCGGGGTGGAGCAAGAGTTTTCTGTTCTCCGCCGCTGTCAGTTTGATTTCGTCTTGTTCTGTTTCCAGTGCTTTGAATCGTGGGCGCACATCGTTATAATCCACCTTGAATTTCAGCACTTTCCCGTCGCGAATGGCATGAGTAATAACATAAGAGTGGAGTTCTCGCCCAAAGACATGTGCCGTAGTTTCTTCTCCCAAAGCATTTTCGGGGAAGATGGGCGTTCCTGTGAATCCAAACTGGTAATACCGCTTAAACTTTTTCTTGAGATTCTTCTGTGCTTCACCAAATTGTGAGCGATGGCATTCATCAAAGATAAACACCACCTGCTGCTCATAGACGGGTAGTGCACTTTCGCTCTTCATCAGATTATTCAGTTTCTGAATCGTCGTTACAATAATCTTGTTATCGTCCTTCTCTATGTTCCTCTTTAGTCCTGCCGTACTTTCAGAACCATTTACGCTGTCGGGCGAGAAGTGTTGATATTCCTTAATTGTTTGATTGTCGAGATCTTTACGATCGACAACGAAGAACACTTTGTCGATAAAGTCAAGCTGTGTAGCCAGTCGGGCCGCTTTGAAGCTCGTCAAGGTTTTGCCCGAACCTGTTGTATGCCAAATATAGCCTCTTCCTTCGAGTGTGCTCCATTGTTTTGCTTCGTACGCACTCTTTACTTTCCAAATCAACCTTTCTGTTGCAGCTATTTGGTAGGGGCGCATGATGAGCAACGTGTTGCTGGTGTCGAACACGCAATAGTGGAGAAGTATCTGCAGTAGCGTGTTTTTCTGAAAAAAGGTTGCAGTAAAGTCTTTTAAGTCCTTGATGGGGGTGTTGTCTGATTTTGCCCAGTTCATTGTGAAGTCGAAACTATTTTTGTTTCGTTTCACTGTGTTAGCAAAATAGCGGGTATCTGTTCCGTTGGAAATGACGAAAATCTGCAAGTATTTGTAGAGTGAGCTGTCGCTGTTGAAGCTCTCCTTGCTGTAGCGGTGCACTTGGTTGAAGGCCTCGCGGATGGCTATGCCACGTTTCTTTAGTTCCACTTGCACCATGGGTAATCCATTTACCAAAATGGTTACATCGTAGCGATTGGCTTGTGTTCCAGTTTGCTCAAACTGATTGATTACTTGTACTTTGTTTCGAGTTACATTCTGCTTGTCGACCAGATAAATGTTTTTGATATGTCCGTCGTCGAACACGAAATCATAAAAATGATTATTCTGTATCTTTCGCGTTTTGTCGGTAATGCTATCGTTAGCCCGATCTAAATACTCATCAAGGAAGCGCTGCCATTCAGCATCGGTAAAGACAACATCGTTGAGTGTTTGCAATTGTTTTCTTGCATTTTTCAATAAAGCTTCTGGCGTGATGAGAGAAGGGAGATACTCATACCCTTGATTCTGGAGATCTTCTATCAGTTCGCGTTCGAGAGCTGCCTCACTTTGATAGCTTGTCGGCGCTTCGCAAGCGATAGAGTTTTTGGTGTAGCTGTCGAGAACGATGAAGTTCTTCAATTCTGCAATGGTGCTGTATTGTGTCATTTTTTTGATTTGGTTTTTTCTTGATTTATTGGGGTGGCTAGGGTTCCTAGTTATCCTAGGGTTCCTAGGCTCCCTAGGATAACTAGGCCCCTAGCTCTCTCACTCTTTTTCTTCGAGCAGCCTTTTGAGCCTTGCCACCTCCGCTTTCAAGGCGGCATTTTCCTCTTTGAGAGTTTGCATCATTCGGTCTTGTTCCTTTCGGTAGCCAGTGCGAGCGGCATACATTCGTTCCTTGATACCTCCTTCTGTTACGAAGCGTTTTTGCAGGAAGTCGAGGTAGTGGCACATCATCTTATCCGTGAGATGGCACAGTGAGAGCGCAGCATTGCCAAACTCCTCCGCTGTCCATTTGTTTACAAAAGGAGCATAGTCGGCATAGTTGTTATGCTCTCGGCAGAAGGTTAAGAGGGCGTTGTAACGTGGGTGGTTCTTCTGCCAAAGCGTTAGCCCACGAGTATGGAGATAGTCCTCATAGTCTTGGCGAAGTTCCTGCAAACTACTACGTGCCACATTGAGCAGTTTTAGTTCCATTTCTGTAGAGGTCATGCCGTCTTCCTTTCCCTCCACAATGTTTTGTTTTCCCGACCGTGCCGCTTGAATCATTTGATCCACAGTACGGTCGCCATAGGCAGGTAGGAAACGTTTGCAAAAGACAAAAGTCATTTGGTAGAGCGCATCAGCCTTTTGATAGAAGTGCAACGTTTTCCAGTCCGTGCCGCCACGCAGCACCTGCGGTTTGTTATTCTCCATAGGCAGCATATTTTTCTTTTAGAAGTTTAGCGCATGTTCTCAATGCCTGAACGAGAGAAGTTGTTCTCGATAATATTCATATTGCTTTCTGCGAAGCTCAATCTCCTTTGGTAGTCCCTCGCTGATGGAGTTTGTAAGCGTGTCGAACTTGTCGAGGATAGAAACTATGCGCTGTTGCTCGGAGAGAGGAGGGATGGGGATTTTGATTTTGGCTAAATCAGTGGCATTTACACGTCTTACTTTTGCTCCTGTAATAAACTTTCTCTTCTGCTTTTGAAATTGTTCTGTCTGAAAATAGTATGCTACATATTTCGGATTCATCTTGTGAATATAGAAGCAAGCATCACTACTAACTGCTATATCCTCGTTTCCCAACCATACCACTGCCTTACAAACATCTTCATCGTTCTCACTTGTAGTTGCGATAATCAAATCTCCATATTTAGCCTTTCGGGCTTTTTGAGCAAACTTTTGTGACACAAATGATTTTGTTTTATAAGCATAAGTTCCATAATAAGTATAAATTTGACCATAATGAATACAACCAACACCTGTCGGAGTAAAGTCTTTCTTTTGAAGTCCACTTCCTCTTGTAAATGTACCTACTTCTCCTAACGACATAGTTATTACGTTATTTAACTTTTCGGGGGGGGTATTTAACATATCAAAGGCCAGTAGCTTGTTGCGATAGTACTCATACTGCCGCTTGCGGCAGTCCAGCTCCGCCTCCAGCTCCGCCTCCAGCTCCGTAAACTTGTCGAGGACCTCGACAAGTTTACGTTGGATTTCTAATGATTTTTTTGTGTCAGTAGGGCAAGGAATAGGAATAGATAGATTTAATATCTCATTGGTTCTTAGAGCAGGAATTCCTGCGCCAAGTTGTTTGCCCATCAGAACTTCTTGATTTAATTTTAAGAAATGAAATACATACCTATTAACAACTTGCGTTTCATCTGGTAGTACTACGTAACAGTGGGCATTCGCATAAAAATCAGTTGTAACAAAGTTAACAAATCCTGCGGATGCTCCACCTTGACTTATGATAATTTTGTTAGCGGAATAGTTACATAAATCTGTAAAGCCAGAAAAAGATACACCTCCATTATAAGCTGGATAAGCTCCCTTGTCAGAAAGGGCTTGTTTATTCAACTGTTTACCTTTTTCTAATAGCACAACATCCCCCAACGGTTTCCATTCCACTTCAGCCCCATCAAGCAAGCGTTCTATAAAGGGCATGATATGTTGTTCGTTATTCTTCATCTTGCTGTTTCTTTTGAGATAATCTACGCAGCATAGTAGCATTGTCGCTACTAATTACACTTTTTCCTGTTTGCTTTTCTAATTCCATGCGAGCTACCTTTGCCACATTACCTCCTTGCTTAGCAATCGTCTTACTCTGAGTGAAAGTCGTTGGGTTATTAGCTTGCGAAATATCCTTGGTAGAGGCTTCTGCCAGCATATTAAGGATTAACTCTGTACTGGTCATATTGTCTCTTAGGTTTTGCTTCCTTAAACTTTTATATTCCTTATATTCTTTAACGGATTTTCCCGACCATGTTTTTGTTAGAATATTAGTTAAGATTGCAAATTCCTTATTATCAGTTATGCCTGTTCGTTGCCATTCATCAGTTAACTCCTTGCGTATTTCAATGCTCTTGAGTCGCTGATTGATCCAATCCTCGGAATAGCCTAAACTGCGATAGTCTTGCAGCGCTTGCTGTATACTCAGCTCTGGGTCTTGGATTTGGTCTAATCGCAGACTTCCTACCTTTGCTAACCATAGTTTGAAAGGCTCTGCCTTCGGACTTGGTACGGATTGTATCAAGCGGAGAAGCTGCTCTGTGTCAGCCACATCAGTCTTGTAATATTTACCATCGACAGACTGCATTTTCAGTTGACTACAATTTGTAGCCAACTCACTGCCTTCTTTCTTTAGCCTTGTTTTTAAGACACTCCAGTACTTACGTGGGTTAGGGCTATCAGTGAGAATAGCTACCACATCTACAATCGAGAAAAACCACTTTTCCTGCTCTGCATCCCAATGCGAGCGTATTTGCCGGTTCTCAAATAACTGAATCTTACTCATCCCTCTAATTCTTTAATGATCTCATCAATATCCGCGCGCAGAGTATCAATCCGCTTCACCGTTTCGGTTACTTCGGTATTGAGCTTATTGATGTCGATAATCTCGCGCTTGTCCTCCGCCTCAACGTATGAACTCACGGAGAGGTTATAGTCGTTTTCGGCTATTTGAGCGTTGTCTACCGATGTGGCCACATACTGCACCTCCTCTTTGTTTCCGAAGATGTCCAGAATGCGGTCTATATGTTCGGGGAGCAGCACATTGTTGTTGGTTTCTTTCTTGAAGAAGTCTTCGCCGCTGGCATCAATGAATTGTGTCTTGGGTTCTGTTTTGTGTTTTGAGAGTACGAGAATGTTTACCGCGATGCTTGTACCATAGAACAAGTTAGGAGGTAGAGAAATAACGCTTTCTACAAAGTTGTTGTCTACTAAATACTTCCTTATCTTTTGTTCCGCTCCGCCCCGATAGAAGATTCCGGGAAAACAGATGATGGCAGCCCGACCACGCGGGGAGAGATAGTTGAGAGAATGGAGCACAAAAGCAAAATCAGCTTTCGATTTAGGAGCTAATACGCCCGCAGGAGCAAAGCGGTCGTCGTTAATTAGCGTTGGGTCGTCACTGCCCACCCAGTTTACCGAATAAGGAGGATTAGAAACAATGGCATCAAAGGGTTTTTGGTCGCCATATTGCGGATGGAGGAGAGTATCGCCCAGAGCAATATCGAACTTGACATAGTTGATGTTATGAAGAAACATATTCATACGTGCCAAGTTGTAAGTGGTATGATTGATTTCTTGCCCGAAAAAGCCTTCCTCACTAAAATACTCACCGAAGAGTTTTTTGGCTTGTAACAACAAAGAGCCCGAACCACAAGCCGGATCGTAAATCTTATTCACCTCTGTTTTTCCATACGTGGCGAGGCGTGCTATCAGATTAGATACATTCTGAGGGGTAAAGAATTCGCCTCCCGATTTACCAGCATTAGCTGCATAGTTGGAAATAAGAAACTCGTATGCATCGCCAAAAAGGTCAATCTCATTATCTTCAAAGTTCCCGAAGTCTAAGCTCTCAACTCCCTTAATGACGGCAGCTAAGCGCCGGTTCTTCTCTTCAACGGTGTTGCCCAGTCGATTACTCGTAATATCGAAATCTGCAAAAAGTCCTTTGATGTCATGTTCAGAATCATAGCCATTGGCAGAACCTTCTATCGCCGTAAAAATTGCAGCCAAATCTGTATTCAAGTTGGGATTGGTATTCGCATTCTTTGCAATATGGGAGAACAGCTGACTGGGATAAATGAAATAGCCTTTGTCCTTGGTAACTTCGTGTATGATTTCCTGACTAAGCTGTTCGTCAGGCCAGTTAGTATAATCTATGCTCTCGTCTCCATCTTCCATGAAAAGGACAAAGTTCTCACTGATGAAACGATAAAAAAGAGTTCCTAAAACAAACTGCTTGAAGTCCCAACCATCTACAGCGCCACGAACCTCGTTGGCAATTTTCCATATTGCAGCTTGTAGTTCTTCTCTTTGTTTTGTATTTGCCATTATGATTTGTTAATAGGTGTTTTTAGTTTTCTTTGCAAATATACAATTTTTTAGATGAATCATATATTCTCTTTTTATCACTCCTGAGTTTCTATTCAGCTTCGTATTTCTCAATGGCTTCAATCGTCTTTTTATAGCCAAGGCGGATGAGGCGTTCGGATTTTTGGAAGTCGAACGTGTTGTAGCGCGCCATGGGGATATTGATAAGAATATCGGGCGGCGTTATCTGCAAGGCCATGAGAGCATTGCGATTGATCATGATGGACATGGTGCGGGAAATGAGCGTGACGTAGTTGTCGCCCGAGGAGGAGTCTTGCGGCAGGAAATGGTTGAGAAGGGAGCGCGGACTAAAATTAGCGTTGTCGTGCTTCTTTGCCATTCGGCGGAGTTGAGCCTGCCCTTCATAGTCGTGCCCACTCACATTGACGGCAACGAGCAGGTGTTTTTTGTTGCGCTTCACTCGGTTGAGCGGAAGCGGATTGGTGATGCCGCCATCAATGAGGAGGCGGTGCCCCATTTCAACGGGGCGGAAAAAGGTGGGGATAGATATGGAGGCGCGAATGGCCTGGAAGAGACTACCGTGGGAGAAGATAACTTCCCGCCCGCTGTTGTAGTCGGTGGCTATGGCGCGGAAAGGGATGGGGAGCGCTTCGATGTTGGTGTCGGGGACAAACTGCTTGATGGCCTCGATGATGCGGTCGCCTTTGACAATGTGGTTGATACCAAGTGAGAAATCTGTGAGAGAGAGGATTTTCCTGCGGTCGATGGTGCGCATCCATTTGCGGTATTCTGCCAAATGCCCTGTAGCATAAATGCCGCCAATCAGTGCTCCCATGGATGCGCCAGCCACAGAATGAATGCAATAGCCGCGTTCTTCCAGTGCCAGAATGGCTCCAATGTGTGCCAATCCGCGTGCGCCGCCGCTGGAGAGCACTAAATCGACGTCCTTGTTGGGCGTCGGCGTGAAAATGTTGAAGAGTTTATGGATGTTGGGTGTTCCCATCGAAAGTGAGATTGTGTGTGTACTTGCAAATGTAGAGATTTATTGAGGATAGATTTCGGTGGAGGAGTCGTTTTTTTCTGTAAATCCGTGCGCGCTATTGTATTTTGCCGTATTTTCGCACAAAATACAAGTACAAAAAATAAGGATTATGCAGGAGTTAAAGGATAGGATTATGCGCGATGGGCGTTGCCTGGAAGGGGGCATACTGAAAGTGGATAACTTTATCAATCATCAGATGGATCCCATGCTGATGAAGGCGTGCGCAATAGAATTTGTACGCTTGTTTGCCAACGAAAAGTTTAACAAGATTGTGACGATTGAGGCCAGCGGTATTGCGCCCGCAATATTGGTGGGGTCGTTGCTCAATCTGCCTGTGGTGTTTGCCAAAAAGAAGGTGCCGAGCACGATGGAGAACTTCTTGATGACGGAGGTGTTCTCCTTCACCAAGCGGCGTTCTTATGAAATTGTGGTGGATAAGCGTTTTCTTGGTCCTAACGACCGTGTGCTTTTCATTGACGACTTTTTGGCCAACGGCAATGCGGCAAAAGGTGTGCTCGACCTTGTTCATCAGTCAGGGGCTTCACTGGCTGGTATGGGTTTTATCATTGAGAAAGCTTTTCAGCAGGGTGGCGAGGAATTGCGCCGACAAGGTATCCATGTGGAGAGCCTTGCTATTGTGGAAAGTCTCGATAATTGTGAGATAAAACTTAGATGAAACATTTTTTTAATGTGCTAATGTGACGCGAGCAAGCTCGCTAATGTGCTAATGTGGGTTACATTGAAAATGTGCTAATGTGCTAATGTGCTAATGTGCTAATGTGCTAATGTGCTAATGTGCTAATGTGGGTTACACCGTGTGTCCCGTTAGGTCATTAGCACATTGTCTCATTAGCACATTGCTCACATTAGCGAGCTTGCTCGCGTCACATTAGCACATTAGCACATTTAATAAGGCGACTTTGTCGCCCCACATTGGCACATTAAGAGAGCTATTCCACTCCCATGGCGCGTTTTACGAAGTCCATTTCCATAGCCGTAACAGTGCCGGGCTGAACATCGTACCAACCAGCGTTTGCGCTAAACTGCTTATCGCCGAGTTCTGTTTCGTCCTTGAAGAAATAGAAAGAGAGAGCTTTTGTGCGGTTCTTTTCAACGTCGAAGATCTGCTTAACATAGTAGTGCGTCATTCCCTCCACTTTCAAGTCGGGGCAGAGCTTAGCAATGCGGAGAGCCTCCTGCTGACCTTCGGCCGTCTTTGTCAGAACGCGCTTTTCCCAAATGATGTAAGGGTTCTTGTCTGAATTAGCCAAAACGGGGTTTATGTAGAACACAACTGCGGGCGTTTCGCAAACATAATCGAACGTATTGGTGGCAGCTTGAATGGTATCTTGCGGATTTTTACCAATTTCCTGAGCCATCATCCCCATTGGGATGAGCATCATCAGTGCTAAAAGAATTCTTTTCATGCGGATAATTTCTCTATTTAGTTGTTATAATTGGCCGCGAAGTTAACCATATTCGTCAGACACTCAAAAGTTTTCAGTTTTTTTAAGCAGTGGGGACAGAAGTATTATGAGTTATTTCTTGCTGGTGTGTTCTTTTATTTCGACTATTAAGGAATAAACTTGTTCGACGCTTTCCAGACTGTAAGAAAGTGTGTTCTTGCATCTGTTTTCTACGACATCGGCAAATGTTTTAATCTCGGAGAAGAAGCCTTGCGTGACGATTTGATTATTGCCTACGGTTGGAATAAAGGCATTCCTTCCGTAAAGATTGACGAGCGTTGAAGTGTTTCGGAATACTTTTTCCAGCGGAATTCCTAATACAGCAGAGTGTCTTGGAGAGAAATCAAGTCTTTCCATTTTATCCAAGATATACAATCCTTTATCCGTGCTGATACTTAGCTGCTCTTGTGCTTCCTGCCAGGAATAATCTGTTGAAAGTTCCAACATTCCTGTAAGTTCTTTGTGTTCTAATATAAGGAATAAAGTTTGTCCGCCATCTTTACTGTTGGTTATGTCTACCACTTTAATCTTTGCATGACCAAAGAGCAAGATGACATAGTCAAGGGGATGAATGAAAAGATCGAGCAAGGCATCGCCTTCTGGATATAGTCCCGTTAGATATCGATAATGATAATGTCGTTTGTTTTCGCCTTTCAGTCTCTTTTGCAGAATCTGGGTGGCAGGGGCAAAGCGTCTTTGTAGTCCGACAATTGTGTGTTGTGAATTGTTGTTTTTGATAGTATCTATTAAAACCTTTAGTTCTCTTTCGTCCCTACAAGGCGGTTTCTCTATGAATAAAGATTTTCCGGATTTGATGACTTCACTTGCTATCTGAAAATGCGCCTGTGGATGGGCGGCTACAAAAACTCCAGCAATGCTTTCGTCATGCAAGATTTCTTGTAGTGATGTAGTTCCTTTGATGTTCTTGTACTTTTGAGAAATCAGTGCAGCTTTTCTCTCCGAAGTGCAACAGATGTATTTTAGTGGTAGCTGAAGATACTGTATGACTGGCAATAAATTGCTGACACAATGATTGCCAAAACCTATAAGCGCGTACTGCCGAGTATAGGTTTGATTTAGTTCCCTCATGCTGCGTATGTTCTTATATCTGCCGATGATATTGTCTAAAAATCTCATACTCGTTTATGATATTATTTTTTTGAGATGTTCTTTGTAAGTAGTATGTTTGTTATCCGTCCAATGATATTTTCCGTAAAACAATTCTATTAGCCGTTTGGGCAGGAATCTTTCCAGATTTCTCAATAGGATTATATCGTATTTCCGATGATAGTTTATCCAGCATTGGTTACATTCTTTGGAGTGTTCGCATTGGATTTTGCAGGTTTCTCGTGAATTAAATATTTCGTCAAGTGTCTTTTCGTGAATGTTTCCCAAAATTACATCTAAATTTTGGCATAAAGGGACATTTCCATTCGAATGAATAACCAACTCGCTAAAAATGCTATGACATCGAAGTTTTAGCTTATTGTTCTTCCATTCGTCATACAAGGCAACAAAGTCGAAGTTCTCCTCTGTTTGATGTATGGAGGCTGGTATTTGGTTGATGAAGTTCTTGTCTTTGGATTCCATCAGCCCTTTTGTTGTGTCGAAAAAAGAGATCGTGTTGTAAATGCCAATGCGTACATCAATATCATATTTTCGGGCAATGTTTATAACATGCTCCATATCCTTAAACGAATTCCATGGAGAAAGGCAGAACATCAAGGAAATGGGCACTATGTCTTTACACGCCTCAATGACTTCAATAACTTTGTCATATCCATCGCGTCCACGCATATGTTTATAGGTTTCTCTGTTGCCGTCAAGCGATATGTACAGATGTTTGGGATGATGATTTTTCACAGCAGCAATCACTTTCTTTGCTGCAAGGCAATTGGATAATAATGTATAGTTGGGATGATGTGTGTCAAACCAATTCAAGATTTTGTCTGCTTCTGGGTGAAGAATAAATTCGCCGCCTTCTAAACCAACTACGGTGCGTTTTGTGACGCACTTGCTGCTCATGATATTGATTATATCGTTTAAACTTAGATTCTCAATGGGTTTCTTCCAAATGGAACAGTGTTGACAACGAGATTGGCAAGTTGTTGTGGAGTATATCATTAGCGAGCTAAGCTCTTTGTGCTGTTTGCGCACTACATTGTTGATAAAAACTATTCCGTTATGGAGATAATCGTAAATACTATACATGCTTTTTTCGGTTTGTTATCTATCTAATAAGAGCCGAAAAGAGGAGAAAGACTGCAATAAAATTGTAAGATTTTTTAAGTATTCAGAAAAGGAACTGTTTTAATTGAATTGTTGGGGAATTGCAGAATAAAATTGTGGTGTTTTATCATCTTGGGAGGTTTATTGGTGGTAGAGAATAGGATGTCGGGAATAGTTTTTTTGTTCGCTTTATTTGACAAGTGGTTTCTGCGTTTTAGAAGCGAATGTTATAAAGCGTTAATGAAAAATGTGTATTCAGACAGACTAACGGGGTGATTTTAGCGATGCATCACTCAATTGTGGGATGAAAAAGGAGAGGGATGAGTCGATTTTATATAAAATCAGTGTTTGGAACGTACTGAAAAGGTGTTTTTTTCCTTATTCTGTCAGCTGACACAATAAAGATGTCAGCTGACAGCCTTATTGTGCTTGTGATTTTCCTTATTGTATTTCAAATTTGTCGGCGAGGAATTTAAATTTGCCCTATAGAAAATAAAATTTGTCCTATAGAAAATGAAAATAGGCTTATTTTCGTACTATGAAAAATAGGCCTTCTTATCAACCGCAAGTAAAGATTTTGATTTTGAAGCCATTCTTGACCTTGTAGATTACGAATTATTTTGACAAAAATAGAGGACTACTTAATTTGCTCCTTTTTCTTGTGTTTTTGAAAGCGAAATGAGAGTGTGGCTCTTCTAAAAACTATTGTTTCATAGCTTTTAGAGAGCCACACTAAAAGAGAGTTTTGCCTACCAGGTAAGTCGTAACCCGAAAGGTACTGTTATGAAGAATGGGTGCTCTGTGCGATATGTTTCTATGCCGCTACCGTTTCTAAAATAATAGAACATATTGGGTTCTAAATACAAGCTGAAAGGTTTGAATATTTTATACTGCACGCCAATGCCTAAATTTGCAGACCATTGATAACGAGGCTTGATGCCCTCTTTTAGAGTAAATGAAGAATCAGCCGTTACGATATACTTCTTGTCAAGCGAACTGTTGATGGGCATTTCAAATGTTACGCCCCCTGTTGTATATGCGCAGAAGCGTCCCTTGTTCCATATGCGGTAGGTCAATCGCAAAGGTATGCCCAAGTAGTCAATCTTTTGGGTTTTCACTAATTTCGCTTTGTTGTATTCACTTTCAAAATCAGATTTTAGTTTGGTGTAGGTAATACCCGTTCCGAAAGTCCAACGAGAGCTTAGCTGTTTGCTGAGTGAGATGCTAAAGGTCTTGGGGCGATAATGGTGTACTTTCTCTTCTAAAGATGCTTTTCCGCTTGTTTTATTGTTCTGAACAATCCAAGACATCTTTGCTCTCTCAATAGAGTCCATCAAGGCAGAGTTTCGAGTTAAGTAGTTTTCAAGATCATCCCATGTGTATAGTCTTGTAGTTGCACCATTGTTGGCATAGTCCACTACTGACAGATAACCCAGATTTGACATGCTTCCATTGGCACCTGTATTTGAAGAAAAACCAAAGTTGAAAGTCCATGGGCTTTTCTTCTTGTGGTTGATATTGAGGTTTGTATTCCTATTCAATGCCATGGTCTTATTTGCAGGAATTTGTGGAATACGGTAGAGCGTATCCTTAATTGTAATACTCTTAGCTAAATACTTATGTAAGGAATCGACACAGAAAGGCAGCGTTGTTTTTTCGGATGATATGCTGTCTGTTTTAATCTGTGCGAGAGAATTTTTGTGAGGTGCAAAAGCTCTTGCAGGAAGAGTGTTTTTATCCTCTTTGTTGTTTGAAGATTTGGAACTTTCTGCTTGTTCAGTTTTTGCCGTTTTTGGTTCTTTCTGAATATGTGTCTGATTCTTGCGAAAGTCTACGGCTGTTGCTATGCCATAAGGAGTTTTCGTGGAATAGTATCTTTTTATGAAATAGATATATACAGGTGTTAGGATAGGCAATAAAAGTAGTGCCCAATAGTTGGAAAGAATCTCACGCAACAATTTCTTTGCGCGAAACAGTTGCGAGGAAGAACTGTGAGGATTGATGCCAAGCAGTTCTCCTATTTCTTTGTGGGACAGACCATCCAAAACCGAAAGTTTGAATATCTCCTTACTTCCCTCTGGTAAGGATTCTATGGCCGATAGTAATAGTTCTATATCTATGTGTTTTGTCTCCTCGCTGTCTGTTCCGAGAAACTCTGTTCCTTCTAAAGAAGAAAGGGAAATGTTGTCCTTCCCAGTGCTTTGAAGGTATCTTAAAGAAAGGTTTCTGACAATGGTTATCATCCATCCCTCTAATTTCGAATTGTCTTTGAGTGTCTTTATAGAGGTAAAGATGATGATAAAAGCATCGTGTAAAATATCTTCTGCTGTGCTTTCATCTTTTACGTAATGTTGGCATATTCCCCTTAGTTTGTTGGAATATGCCTTATATAAATCTCCGAGAGCCTCTTGCTCTCCTTGCTTACATGCGTCTATATTAACGTCTATGTTCATAGATAACCTAACCCTTTTTATTAAAAGGATTAGGTTATATCTAAAAGACTGCATGAAAAAATGATTTTTTTGAAAATCTAAAAAAGAAAGTTAGACTTAGATACTTATTTTTTTATTGACAATGTACATTTTCAATTAGACGTGATATAATTCTCTGTATTCTTCGTCTGTCTTTCTCGTGGAGTGTGGCTGCTAATTTTTTTATTATTCAGGAGAAATAGAACTGAAAGTTAGGTGTGTTATTTTGTTGAATAAATCTATAAATAACACACTCCATCGTGGCAACCGTGGCGAGGAGCTTCGTCTTCCTCGTCCTCTTCTGTGTCCTCTGCTGCGATGGGCTTGTCCGTCAGAATCTTTAGGAGGCGTTCTTCTAAGAGTTCATAAGGAGCAAAGCCTTCTTCGAGTTTGTAGCGGTCAGTGCCGTTGATGAGCATGAGGGTGGGGTAGACTTCCGCGTAGTTGTTGACGCGGTTGTAGCTTTCTTCGGCAGCTTGTTTCACTTCCTCTTTTAGGTATTCGCGGAGTAGGTCTTCAGAATTGATACCTATAGTTTCTCCAATTTCAGCAAAGAGAGTGGGATTGTCCAAAAGGAGGCCTTTGTGGAAACGTGCTGCGAGCAGCGCATCGGCAAAGGCAAAAGCCTTGTTGGGAGCTATGCGTTTGACAGCTTCTATGGCGCGGCACGACGCGTCACTGTTCCAAAGAGCGTCTTCCTCGCTGAGAGCACGCAGATATCCTTCGCCTATTTTGCGCCCCGTATCGTGCTGCACTTTCTCCATAGAGCGAAGTATGGCGCGCTCCATTCGTGGCGTGTAGTGCATTTCATGTTCGCCACGAAGCATTCCTGCTGGCAACAACTCGAAGTCAACGACCTCGTGGTAAGTGTTATAAAGCTTCAGAATGTTGGGAGACCCGCCGTAGCACCAAGAGCAGTAAGGGTCCATCACATATATGATTTTCATCTGTCCAAAAGGGGAGTTCTTTTCTGTCATAATCGTAAGGAATAAAATGTATAGAAACAAAAAAGCGACATTCTGTGAGGAATATCGCTTCTTTAAGTGGTACCTCCAGGAATCGAACCGGGGACACACGGATTTTCAGTCCGATGCTCTACCAACTGAGCTAAGGCACCGTCTTCGACTTTTGTTTTAGAAGAGAGTATCGAAGTTTCTCTCTATAAGTGGTACCTCCAGGAATCGAACCGGGGACACACGGATTTTCAGTCCGATGCTCTACCAACTGAGCTAAGGCACCTTGCTTATTTGCGGGTGCAAAGATATGTATTGTTATTGAAACTGCCAAATGTTAGACAACTTTTTTATCAAATTGCAAAAAGATTTCGTGCATTTTCTGTTGTTGTGCGTGCCACTTCCTCTGTTGTGGTGTCGTAAATCTCTGCTATCTTGTCGATGATATGCGGGATGTATGCGCTTTCATTTCGCTTGCCGCGGTGGGGGACAGGCGTAAGATAAGGCGCATCTGTCTCGAGCAGAATTCGGTGGAGAGGGACGCACGCGTGGAGTACGGCGGGAAGCGTACTTTTCTTGAATGTCACAATGCCGCCGATACCAAGATAGAAACCATCGAAGGTAAGCAGTTCGTGCGCTTCCTCTATTGTTCCGCCGAAGCAATGGAAAATACCGCCAGGTATTTGCGAGGTGTCCGCTTCTCGAAGTGTGGTAACAATATCTTGATGAGCATTGCGCGCATGAATCACCAATGGTTTGCGGAGTTCGTTAGCCCAACGTATTTCTTCGCGAAACACTTCTATCTGTTCCTCGCGGCGACTCTGATCCCAATACAGATCTATACCCACTTCGCCCACAGCGCAGTAGCGCTCGGGTGTAGTGTAGAGCAGCTGCTTCATCTTCTCCACCAGCGGCCAAGGATCAGCAGGGAGCTCCTCTGGTTGTAGTCCCATCATTGGCAGACAAAGGTCGGGGAAGTCGTCACACATCTGCAACATCCTCCCGATGCTCTCTTCGTCCACATTCGGCAAGAGGAGTTTCTCTGCTCCTGCCGCACGAGCACGCTCCACCATTTCGGCTCTGTCGGCGTCGAACTCTTCGCCGTAGAGGTGTGTGTGAGTATCTATAAACGTCATATTGTGAGAATCAGAGTGGGGAACTATTTCTTACGGTTGAGCAATTTTTCGGCATAGTTCCACAACGGTTGCTTGCGCTCTGCGGCAATGGGCAGACTGTCGAAGATGCGACGCGCTTCAGCATAGAGCGTTTCCATGCGTTCGCGGCAGAGTGCGGGAATCTCCAGTTCATCGTAGAGAGCCAGTACGCCTGCCACTTTCTCCTCGCGTTCGTCCACATCGTTGAGTAAACGATTGAGCTCTGCCTTCTGTGCTTCGTTTGCGCGGTTGAACGCATTGATAAGCATAAATGTTTTTTTTGCACAACAGATGTCGCCGCCGATTTGCTTACCAAACACAGCGGGATCACCGTAGCAATCGAGATAATCGTCTTGCAACTGGAAAGCCAGTCCGATTTTCTCGCCAAACTGATAGAGCTGTTCACAATCTTCTTTGGGCGCATCGGCTATCAACGCCCCCGCTTTGAGGGCGCAAGCCAGCAGCACGCTTGTTTTTAGGCGAATCATCTCGATATATTCCTCTTCCCGAACATCGTTACGACTTTCGAAGTTCATGTCGTACTGCTGTCCCTCGCAGATTTCCTGCATCGTCCGCGCTGCCAAGTTGAGCACCTCGGGGAGGCGGTGACAATCAGTGCGGAGAATGTGTTGAAACGCCATGATGAGCATAGTGTCGCCCGAGAGGATAGCCGTGTTCTCGTCCCATTTCTTGTGAACCGTCGGCTTGCCGCGGCGCATATCGGCTTTGTCCATCAAGTCGTCGTGCAGCAGTGTGTGGTTGTGGTACGTCTCCAAGCCAATGGCAGTGGGGAGTGCGCGCTCCGTGTCCTCCTTGTAGAGTGCGTAAGCCATAAGCGTCAGTGTCGGGCGCAGGCGTTTACCTCCCATGGAGAGCACATAGCGGATGGGTTCGTAGAGTCCCTCTGGTTGTTGAGGGTAGGGAATTGCAGCGAGAGCTGTTTCTATTTTGTTCAGGATTGTTTCCATAGTTGTTGTGAGGAATTACAGATTATCGAGACTGTAGGCCACGCTGAATTGCAGCGAAGAGAAACCTACATGATATTTAGCGTATGAAGCACCGAACTTGAGGCGCTTGAGTTGAAGTCCAACACCTGCTGTGAGTCCGGCCCACTTTGATGCACCAGCCGATTTTAGTTCGTTGCCGCGGCGCACATTGTAGCCCAAACTCAAGTAGAGCCAGTCGGTGGGCAAAACATCCACACCCAAAACGAGATGATTCAACGCCATTTTCATATTGCTCATTTCTCCTTCGTCGGAGGCATGGAAATAGTAACTTTTCTTCCAACGCGTCAGATCCGTTAGCGTCACATTCAATCTCACGGGAAGTGACTCCAGTCCTTTTGTAAACCCTAAGGTCATATTAAAAGGTAAGTGGCCCGATTGCCCTTCGTAGAAATCTTTGAGTTGCGCCCCCATATTGCGCAGCGTGAAGGATGCACTGAAATCGCGCTCCTCATCGAAATAGTTGAGGCCCAAATCCACTCCCAAACCGAAGGCGTGGTAACTGCTGTAGCTCGGACAAGCCATCTTAACGTTCGCGCCACCAGCCCAGCGGTCGGAGAGCAAATAGCTGTAGCCCACGGCCAGAATGATATCATTAGCGTTAAACGTTCCCAAAGTGTTACCTTGTTCGTCGGTTTCTTTCATCTCGCCATAGTTCATCAGTTGCCCCATCAGTGCCACCGTATGGCGTTGCCCAACAGCCTTAACGCCTTGAAAACCTAAATACTTGCTTCCTGCGCCGTATGTCATAAAGTTGAAACCCACGCTATAGTCCGTCACACCAGAGAGTAAGGCGGGGTTGCTCCACCCCACATCGGGGCGATCCTCCACATTAGAAATGTTATCGCCACCCAAGGCAGAAGCATGGCTCGAAACTGGAAGTTTCAGCACATCATAAGAGGATGTGGATTCTTGAGCTTGCAAACTGAGCGGTAATAGCAATGACAATATTATATAGATGACACCTTTTTTCATTCTTTAACTGAAATTGTGTTCAAAGATACAGAGAAATCCCGAAATCTGAACTACTTTTGTAGCCTAAAACGGGTGAAAATTACCTTTATATAACGTGTTTCGAGACGAATTATTATCAAAGGAATGGTGTAATCTGGTCTTCCAAGGGCGGAACAAGGATTATGGTGCTTACGTGATGAGAAAGAACGCTGGCAGGCGGCTCACGTGGGCACTTTCTATTGTTTTAGGCATCACCCTCCTTTGTGCCGCTGTCCCCTTGGCCGTGATGGCTTATATCAACTATCAGATTCGTCAAGCTGGCACAGAGATAGAGCGGCTCACACAGTTCAAACCACTCGATTTGGACCAAGAGAAAAACATCAAAGCCATAGCGGCCGGACGCTTTGTGCCTCGGAGGGTAGGCCCGAAGGGAGATAAAATGACCGTGCCCGATATTGTTGATCACATTCCCCCTTCACTCAAGTTCGGTATCGAAGGTCCTGAAACGCTGACGGTCAATGATGATGAATTGGTGAACCTTCCCGACACTGCCCACAATGCTGAGCGCGAGGATCTTCCCGATGAGGGCCGACAGCTCACGCCCACCCAAGTGGTGGAGGAGATGCCGCAATTTCCTGGCGGTATTGATGCGTTGGTGAAGTTTTTCGACGAAAACGTTGCCTACCCGCAGAGCGCGATAGATGCCAAGAAAGAAGGCGACCTTGAGGTGTGTTTCTTGGTAGATGCAAAAGGCAACGTAAGAGAACCCAAAATTTCTCGCAAGCTCTCCCCCGAACTCGATGCCGCAGCCTTGGAGGCATGTAAGAAGATGCCGCGCTGGAAACCGGGAAAAGTGGGAGGAAAAGTTTCAATCGTGCAAGTTACAGTTCCTATACATTTTCAATTGAAATAAACTTATGAAAAAGATAATAGTAGCCATAGATGGTCATTCATCGTGCGGTAAGAGCACGATGGCAAAAGCCTTGGCAAAAGAGATTGGATATATCTATATTGATACCGGTGCGATGTATCGCGCCGTCACGCTTTTTGCGCTTCGTCGCGGCTTCTTCCACGGTGACGAAATTGATGCTTCAGCTTTGGAAGCAGCGATGGGAGAGGTGCATATCAACTTCCAGTTGGATGCTGCAACGGGGCTGCCGCTCGTTTGTCTCAACGGCGAGGTGGTAGAGAATGAGATTCGGGGTATGGAGGTAAGTAGCCATGTGAGTCCCATTGCTGCGCTGCCGTTTGTGCGTATTGCCATGACGCGTCAGCAGCAAGAGATGGGGCGTGAGAAAGGCATCGTTATGGACGGCCGCGACATCGGTACGGCTGTGTTTCCCAACGCCGAACTTAAAATCTTTGTCACTGCCAGCGCGGAAGTGAGGGCGCGCCGCCGCTACGACGAACTCACCGCTAAGGGGCAGCAAGTGGATTTCAATGAGATTCTGAAAAATGTGGAGGAGCGCGATTATATCGACTCCCACCGCGAACTCAATCCGCTGCGTCAGGCTGACGATGCACTGGTTTTGGACAATTCCACACTCACCCGCGAAGAGCAAAGCCAATGGCTGTTGGATGCTTTCAAACGTGCCTCTCTTTAATGAATCTGCCCTTATGAATATCGAAATTGATAGTCGTTCCGGTTTCTGCCATGGTGTGACCACTGCTATCAAAAAGGCTGAAACAGAACTTCAGGGAAAAGAGCGTCTCTATTGTTTGGGCGACATCGTCCACAACGATCGCGAGGTGGAACGATTGCGCTTGGCCGGACTGGCAACAATCGAGCACAACAGTTTTTCTCAGCTCCATGATGCCAAAGTACTGTTGCGTGCACACGGCGAACCGCCTGCTACCTATGCCTTAGCAGCGCAAAATCGCATCACGCTTGTGGATGCCACCTGCCCCGTTGTGTTGCAGTTGCAAAAACGCGTGAAAAATGTTTACGCCCAAATGCCCGATGCCCAAATCGTTATCTTCGGTAAACGTGGACACGCGGAGGTTATCGGCCTTGTGGGACAAACCGAGGGGCACGCCCTTGTTATTCAGAGTGTGGAGGAAGCTGCACGCCTCGATTTTAGTCGCGATATATATTTGTTCTCACAGACCACTATGTCGCTCGATGGTTTTCATCAAGTCATCGACTATATCACCACCCACATTCTCGAACCTGCCCACTTCCATTATGCCGACACCATTTGTCGCCAAGTAGCCAATCGATTGCCCAATATTCGCAGTTTTGCAGCACGCCACGATGTCATCATTTTCGTGAGCGGCTTGAAGAGTTCTAATGGCAAAATGCTCTACAATGCCTGTCTGCAAGTCAATCCCCGCTCCTATATCGTCGACAATCCTGCGGCCATTGAGCGAGAGTGGTTCACCAATGCCGAAACGGTAGGTATCTGTGGTGCCACCAGCACCCCCACGTGGTTGATGGAAAGTTGCAAAGAAGTGATCAGTAAGTTTTAGTGTTTTCCACTAAGTTTTCCACCGAGTTTTCCACAGCACTAAATTTTGTTTATCTCTTTGGTATTCAATAGAAAAACTTGTGTGTAAGACTCTTTTTTTAAGCAATAAACTAACAAGCTTATATTTAGCTCCTCCGAAACTATTCTGGTGGAGCTTTTTCATATCCAAAATTTTTGTGCGATAAGCACCAGCGTGAATTTCCTTATTGCGTTTTCAAATACAATAAGGCTGTCAGCTCACATCCTTATTGCGTCAGCCAGCGCCCTTATTGTATTTTGTCTCACTCACCCACCGTCCCCGGCGAGGATGCTTGAAGGGGTGAACCCGTGGGGGAAAGATTGAGGAAAGAGAGCTTCCCAGTATGCATCCACCGTCCCCAGCGGGGACGCACCATGCGTAACCGCGGGTGATGCCCGAAGGGGGAACCCGTGGATAGACAACGGCACAACTCTCCGATACCGGCGGTGTCGCACAGCACCCTCTTTCCCCTCCCTCCTCCAGAGTGTTTGATATTCTGTCGTCACGTTGTCACATCCGGGATTTAACTGCTTGATAATGTATATATTGCAGGCGTGAAAGCAGTGTAACAACACAGATATGGATAAAATTTGTTGTCACGCTTATAAGCATTTGTTTATCAGTAAGTTCAATCGTATGTGACAACGTGACAACAAAAAACGGATTTTTCTTGGTAGGAGACGGCGATGGATGCAGTGAGAGCAGCTAATATTTGGTTGAAATATTTGGAAATCCCACTTCTTTGTATTACATTCGCATACAAAGTAATCAGAAAGGAGAAGAAAATGGATACTACGACAGTGAGAAAACCAGCATCTTTCAGATTGAATGCTGAATTGCTTGAAACGCTGAAGCGACATGCTAAGGCCGCCAACCGTAGTTTGAACAACTATGTGGAGAGCGTATTGCTCGATGCCATGTGCCATGAGCCGAACGAAGAAACGAAAGCTGCTATTGAAGAGGCGCGATCGGGAAAACCTCTCGAAAAACTTGATTTAGACGATTTTGACAATATTGTCAGAAATCTTTAGTCATGGAACTTAAACAAACCAGTCAGTTTAAGAAAGATCTTAAGCGCTATAAGCATGAAAAAAGAAAACTGGAAAGTCTGAAAGCTGTGCTTCGCTATCTTTGCGAACACGGAAAAGTGCCTCGGGAGAATCGTCCGCACTTTTTGTTGGGCGAGTACAAGGATTGCATGGAATGTCATGTGGAAAACGACTTCCTACTCATTTGGATGGACGAAAACAAAGGCATTATTAAATTGCTAAGACTTGGTAGCCATTCCGAACTTTTCAGTAAATATTGAAGACCTTTTTTCGTTTCACTTCCCATTATTTTTCACTTGGAGTGTGAAAAAGATAGTGCTAACATCCGACGCAGGAAGCGTCGCACTGCAAGCGTTGAGGCGGTAACAAGAGTGAGTGTTGTGCGACACCGCCGGTGTCGGAGATGAGAGGAGCGTCTTCTCCACGGGTTCACCCTTCGGGCATCACCCGCGGTTACGCATAGTGTGTCCCCGCTGGGGACAGTGGGGTACTTGGGTGTTTGTTTTTTTACTTGCCCTTTATCCACTGAGCTGCTCTTCACCCGCGGTTACGCATGATATGTCCTTGCTGAGAAAAGTGGATGAGGTACGGATTTTTCATCACAACAAAGCCCGCATTTTCGAGAGAGAATGTGGGCTTTGCTGTTTTCCTTTTATTTGTCATCAAGTAGCTTTATTCCTCTGGTGCAGGCGTGGGGTTTCTCAACTCCCAAAATGTGACGGCGGCGGCAGCGGCCACGTTGAGCGAATCAACTTGGTGAGACATCGGGATGCGCACCACATAGTCCGATGCAGCAATGGTTTCTGTGGGGAGTCCGTCGCCCTCTGTGCCCATGATAATGGCCAAGCGCGGGATGGCTTTCAGTTCGGGCGCATCGAGCGGGATGGAGTTGTCCGAAAGTGCCATAGCGGCCGTTTTGAAGCCGAGAGTGTTGAGACTGCTTACTGGGCCGTCGAGCCACGTCCAGGGAACTAAGAACACCGACCCCATCGACACGCGTACCGCCCGCCGATTGAGTGGGTCGCAAGAGTTGCGCGTCAGTAGGACTGCATCGATGCCCAATGCGGCAGCCGAACGGAATATCGCCCCTATGTTGGTGGTGTCTACAACGTTGTCGATGACCACGATGCGCCGTGCGTTGCAGCAAACGTCCTCAAGTGCGCGCGGTTGCGGCCGACGCATGGCGCAGAGCACACCGCGCGTTAGTTTGTAGCCCGTGAGTCCGGCGAGGAGTTCGCGCTCCCCTGTGTAAACGGGAATATCTCCGCACCGACTGATGATATCTGCGGCATCGCCCGTGATATGGCGGCGTTCGCAGAGAAGAGCCACGGGGGTGTAGCCAGCTCGCAACGCCACATCGATGACCTTGGGACTTTCCACAATGAAGATGCCGCGGTCGGGTTCGAGGCGGTTGCGCAACTGTGCTTCAGTCAGGGCACTGAACATCTCTGCTCCCTCTTGTTGCAGACTCTTGAGTTCGATGAGTTTCATTTTGCGTTCTTTTGTTGTGTGGTGGCGATTGCTTCGGCCCTACCTTTTGTCGACCGTCAAAGCCTTTCTGAATAGCAAAGTTATGGATTTCGAGCCAAATAAGGAGAGGGTACAACTGGAAAAGGCAAATGAAGTGGTGAACTACTCAATGCAGGCAATAAGGAAGCGGAGGAGAGAGGATGAAGTATTTCTCCGGCGTTTCGTTGTGTTTTTTTGTAACTTTGCAGGCGATGAAAGTAACAGATAATTACGCCTTTCTGACGAAAGGGCCTATACACCATGTGATATGGACACTGGCTGTGCCTACTATCATATCGATGCTGATAACGAACGTCTACAACATTGTCGACACTTTCTTTGTGGGGCAGATCGATACACAATCGACGGCAGCTGTCGGTGTGGTCTTTTCCCTTATGTTTGTGGTGCAAGCTTTTAGTTTCTTTTTTGGAAACGGCTCGGGCAATTACATCGCACGTCAGTTGGGGGCGCGCGATCGCCACAAAGCAGAACGTATGGCATCAACAGCCTTTTTCTATGCCCTTTGCAGCGGCACTTTGTTGGCCGTCCTCGGTCTTGTTTTCTTGACTCCTATTTCTAAAATGCTGGGTAGTACGCCCACGATTTTACCTTACACGGAGAAATATCTCGGTATCTCCCTTCTCGGCGTGCCTTTCTTGATGGGCTCATTTTGCATCAACAATCAAATGCGCTTTCAGGGGTATGCACGCTATTCTATGTATGGCATGGTGAGCGGCGCGATACTCAACTGCGTGCTCGACCCTATTTTCATCTTCGGCCTGCGTATGGGCGTGAGCGGTGCAGCCCTCGCAACGGTGGTGGGCTATATCTTCGGATTTATCGTGATGCTGCGGATGACGCGCATGAACCCTAATATCATCCGCTACTCCGCAAAGCGTATCAGTTTCTCCCTCGTCTACATCAAAGAAATCTTGGCAGGCGGCACCCCCTCTATCTCGCGACAAGGCTTGGCAGCCGTAGCTTCCATTGCCCTTAATGTTGCGGCGGGCGGCTATGGTGATGCAGCCATTGCCGCCATGAGCATCGTCAATCGCATATCGATGTTCGTTTATAGCGTTGTGGTGGGGTTGGGTCAAGGTTTCCAACCGCTATGTGGCTTCTGCTTTGGTGCAAAACTGTATGAACGTATCAAAGAAGGGTATTCTTTCTGTTTGAAAGTGGGTACGGTCTTTCTCGTGTTTTGGGCTGTATTTCTCTTTTTCTTTAGTAAGGAAGCCATCGCGCTGTTCCGCAACGACCCGGAGGTGATAGCCGTGGGTACTGCTGCGCTCCACTATCAAATTATTTCTTACCCCCTCATAGCGGTGCTCACAGTCTCGAATATGTTGATGCAGACTTGTCGGAAAACCATTCGTGCCAATATCTTGGCGGCGGCACGTCAGGGATTGTTTTTCGTTCCGCTCATTATCCTTTTGCCCCACTACTTTGGGCTGACGGGCGTGGAGTGTTGCCAAGCCGTTAGCGATGTGTTGGCGTTTCTTTTGGCCGTTCCGCTGGTGAGGTGGGCTTTTCGAGAGATGAAGTAGCGGGAGCTACTCAGCAACTTTGCAACCGAGTTGCAAAACCTTATCCCTACCTTTGCAAGCAGAACAAATAAAAGGTAGCGTCTTATGCATTCACACAACAAACTTTTTAGGATCATCGTTGCGGCCTTGCTGTTAGTGGTGGCCGTTCTTATTGTCCATAATCTCGAACTGCCCGTGTGGCAGCAGTTGCTAATTTTTCTCGTGCCTTACCTCGTTGCAGGCTACGATGTGCTGGGAGAAGCGCTCGAGGGCATCATGGAGCGCGAACCGTTCAATGAGGACCTACTCATGAGCATCGCTACTCTCGGTGCACTTTTCATTGGTTTCTTGCCAGGAGCTGCCACAGAGTTTCCCGAGGCGGTCTTTGTGATGCTTTTCTTTCAGGTGGGCGAACTCTTCGAACATTATGCTGAAGATAGGAGTCGTAAGTCGATTGCTGAACTGATGAATATTCGTCCCGATGTGGCTCATGTGGAGCGCGAGGGAGAAGTGCAAACCGTTGAGCCGACAAGCGTCAGCGTGGGCGAAATCATAGAGGTGCGCCCTGGTGAGCGAGTACCCATGGATGGTTGCATACTGGAAGGGGAGACTACTCTTGACACCGTTGCGCTGACAGGGGAGAGCGTCCCCCGTATGGCTCATCCCGGTGACAGTATCATCTCTGGTTCTGTTAATCTGACGGGCGTGTTGAAAGTGCGCGTTGAGAAAACTTTTGGCGAATCCACGGCGTCGAAGATTATCGACCTTGTGGAGAATGCTGGTGAGCACAAATCGAAGAGCGAAACCTTCATAGCGCGCTTCGCAAAAGTCTATACGCCCATCGTGGTTTATGTAGCCATCGCGCTGGCTTTACTGCCACCGCTTTTTGCAGAGAATTTCGCCACGGCATTCCCCGTGTGGCTCAATCGCGCTTTGACGTTCCTTGTGGTGTCCTGTCCCTGCGCCCTCGTCATCTCTATCCCGCTCACATTCTTTGGCGGCATCGGCGGTGCTTCCCGTCGAGGTATTCTTATCAAAGGTTCTAACTACATGGATGCCCTTTCTAAAGTTGATACCGTGGTGTTTGACAAAACGGGCACGCTGACGCGCGGAGTGTTTAAGGTGACGGCGATTCATCCCGAGCAGTGTGATGAAGAACAACTCCTGCATCTTGCCGCTCATGTGGAGCGTTTCTCAACGCATCCTATTGCAGTTTCGCTGCGCGAGGCTTATAGTCACGAGCAGGACGGTTGCACTGTGGAGCAAGTGGAAGAAGTGAGCGGACAGGGCGTGCGTGCCGTTGTCAATGGTAAGAAGGTTTGTGTGGGCAATACGAAGATGATGGAGCAACTCAATGTTCGTTTCCACCCCTGCGAATTGGTCGGGACGATTGTTCATGTGGCAGTCGACGGCGAATACTTTGGGCATATTGTTATCTCCGATGAAATGAAGAGTGATGCTCGCGAAGCTGTTGCAGCTCTCAAAGCTGCTGGTGTGCGCCGTACGGTGATGCTGACGGGTGACCGTCGGGAAGTGGGCGAGGATGTGGCGAAGCAGCTCGGTCTTGATGAAGTTCATACGGAACTCCTGCCTGCTGAAAAAGTGGAAAGAGTGGAAGCGTTGCTGAAAGCGAAAGCCGACGGACAGAGCTTGATTTTTGTGGGCGACGGTATGAATGACGCACCGGTGCTGGCACGTGCCGATGTGGGCATGGCTATGGGCGGTCTGGGTTCAGATGCTGCCATCGAAGCCGCCGATGTTGTTATCATGGACGATAAACCTTCCAAGGTGGCACTGGCTATCGCGCTTGCGCGCCGCACTGTGGGCATCGCGATGCAAAACGCGTGGTTTGCTATAGGTGTGAAAGTGCTGGTGCTTTTCCTTGCTGCTTTCGGCATTGCCACAATGTGGATGGCCGTCTTCGCCGATGTAGGCGTCATGGTCTTGGCTGTGCTCAACGCTATGCGCGCACTGAAGAGTTAAGCTCTTAAGAACTCGGACAAGCCGCCCTATGCGGAGCTTTAACCAAGTAGAGGCTTGTTGGAGAAACGGATAAAAAAGCAAGGGTATATCATAATTCTGATATGCCCTTTTTCTATTTCTCGATGATAAAACTCAGAGGGAACAATCAATAAAGGCTTTTTCTTTGCTCCTTTAACGCTCCTCGTACTTGTTGGAAAAGAGAGAAGCATTTGTGCAGTCTTTGGAATTTCCGACAGAAGCGACATACCTATTTGCAGATGTCTATAAATCATGGAAAAGAAAGGCATAAAAAACGCCAAGTGGGTATGCACTTGGCGTTATCTTTTAGTTTTGCCGAACAAATCGGCGTGTGTTCCTGTGTTCAGCATGAGAAGGGTAAGTTCTTTATCGTTCTGTTCCCAGATAAGTAGCCAGTCGGGTTGTATATGACATTCCCATTGACCGTTTCTATTACCGTGGAGCAAGTGAGGTTTGAACTTACCGGGCACTCTTCTGCTTGCCACCAACTCTCTGATAATCTCTTTCAGTTTCTCCATTGGTAGCCCCGTTTCTTGCATCGTTTGAGGTCTTTCTCAAACTGATGTGTGGTAAAGAGTCGGTATGCCATTAGATTCCCATTTTGGAGAACAGTTCTTCAGGGGAATCATACTCATTGACGCATCCGTGCTCTTTCTCGTCAAGTGCTTGTTCGTAAGGCGTAGGCTTTGTTGTAGCCTTCACTTTCCAGCCCATTCGTTTAACGAGTGACTTTAATAGTGAACTATCAGCCTTGGGTATTTCCAAGAGGAAGGTGTCCATCGTGGTGTTATTCGTTTCCATTTTTTATCCTCCTGTTTATATTGTTAGCTTGGTGTATCTTGACTTTTCGCTCCACTCTTTCTCTTGATGGAGAGGAGGTCTGGAGCGGAATTTTTATTTGCTTCCTTGTTCGATTTCTTCGAGCAACTTAACGGCGTTCACGTATTCTTCGATACCTAAAGCCACTTCCTGTGCGGCTTTCATTGCCAGCACTACGGTTTGTGGGCGATGCACGACGTCACCTCCTGCGAAAACACCGCGGCGAGTGGTCATACCGTAGGGGCGTTCTACAATTTTGACATAGCCCTTCTCATCTGTTTCGATGCCGTCGGTGGTTGCCACAATTCGGCTCGAGGGGCGCGAACCAATGGCTAAGAAGATGCGGTCGAACGGTTCAATGCGGTCGCCTTCTTCGCTGTGGATGCGCACGCTTCCCAGGCGGCCGCGGCGTCCTTCGATAAACTCTGTGGCGGTGGACTTCCACCAAAATTTCACTCCCTCTTTCAAAGCCTCTTCGTACTCGGCTCGAATGGCAGGCATCTCGGCATCGGTACGGCGGTAGATAATCGTGACGTCAGCTCCAAGGCGGATGGCAGTGCGGGCAGCGTCCATAGCCACATTTCCTCCCCCGATAACGCCCACGCGCTCTCCTGCTTTAACAGGTACGTTGCGCGCGCTGATAGCTCCCTCGTTGAAAGCGTTCACTTGATGGAGCAGATAGGTGGCTTGATTCACTCCGCGCAAGCGCGCACCTTTCACATCGTTCATGTCGATAGGGACGGACGTACCTGTTCCCATGAAGATGGCGTCGAAACCTTGCGTGAAGAGCGAATCAACAGTCAGACCGTTTTCTCCCACCATGGTGTTGGTAATGAAGTTTACGCCCAGCTCCTCTATCTTTTCTATCTCCGCTCTCACAACAGTTTTGGGCAAACGATACTCGGGGATGCCGAACATCAGTACGCCTCCTAAATCTTTCTGTCCTTCATATATGGTCACAGAGAAGCCTTTGCGCGCCAGATTGCCCGCCACCGTCAGACCGGCGGGGCCTGAACCGATCACGGCTATCTTACCGCGACTTTTCTGCACGATGCGTTCGCGGTTGAACTGCATCTTTGTGTCGAAATCGGCAATAAAGGATTCGAGTCGCCCAATCTGTATGGGGTTTCCTTTCTTATTGAGTATGCAACTGCCTTGGCATTGTTTCTCGTGTGGACAAACGCGGCCGCAGATGGCGGGAAGGTCCGACGTTTCGTTGATGATGGCCATGGCGTCGCCGATGTTCCCTTTCGAGAGTTGGTGGATAAACTCCGGTATGTTATTGTTTATCGGGCAGCCTTTTCGACACAGTGGCACTTTGCAGTGGAGGCATCGTTTGGCCTCGTCGATGGCTTCGCGTGTGTCGAAAGATTGGTGGACAACCTTGAAGGCTTCATTTGTTCCTTGTTGAGTCATAGTAAAATTGTATTACAAGTATGGAATACAAAAATACAATATTTTTTATTTTTTCCAATCCTTGCATACTCGTCTTTATCCCGTCTTTATCTGTTGCCCACATGTCCGGTTCTCTTGAGTACTCCCCAGGATTGCAACTCTCCCTTAATGGCGCGGAGATAACTCTTGAAGAGAACCCAATACATAATCCAGCGGTAGAAGAATCGCTGAGGAATGATCCAAAGTAGCTGCCAGAGGTTTTCTCCTTCAAAGCAGAAAGCAACGATGCTGACACTGGCATCGACAAGTAGGAATATCAAATAATAAAACGCAATCTGAGCCGCATTGCCCGTGAAGAGTCCGGCCAACATCAGCAGGTCGGCAATGGGCGAAAAGGTGGGTATGATGTATTGGAATATCAACATATTGGGCATGGCCCATAATCCGAAGCCTTTGTATTTACTATTGAAAAGAGCTTTGCGATGTTTCCAGAATGTTTGCATCACTCCGAAACTCCAACGCACTCGCTGTTTGACAAATTGGTTGAGGCGTTCCGGCGCTTCTGTCAGTGCCACTGCATCATTTTCGTTCTCTATGACGTAGCCTTTCTCAATGATGCGCATTGTCAGATCGCAATCTTCAGCCAGCGTGTCGGTGGTGAAGCCTCCGGCATGAAGGAGAGCTTCTCGGCGGAAAGCTCCGATGGCACCAGGAACCACTGTGATGGCATTGATGTTAGAATATGCCATGCGGTCGAAGTTTTGGCTGGTGGTGTATTCTATGTTCTGCCAATAGGTGAGCATATTGCGGACGTTTCCCACCTTCACATTGCCGGCAACGGCTCCAATGCGGTGAGAATGATCACTGAGGAAGTGGCGTATGAGTTTGCTAATGGCATCTTTGCGCAACTGAGTGTCGGCATCAATACAGACTACGTAATCTGCATCGGTATGCGAGATGCCAAAATTCAGTGCTGATGCTTTTCCTCCGTTAGGATGTGTGAGGATGTGAACAGCTGGCGTATCACTAAACTTTTCCTGAACGTTCTTTAATGTATTGTCTTTGCTACCATCATCCACAAAGATGATGTCGAAAACAGGATAGTCCTGTTCCAAGAGGTTACTGATGGTCCGGAGAATATTGACTTCTTCATTGTAAGCCGGGACAATGATGCTTACACGTGGAGCATTGGCTGTGGACAGTTCTGGGTAGGAGCGCCGTCGCTCACTGCGTTTCTCGCGCAACATGAGTATGTACATAAAGACGAGACGTAAGAACCCCAACACTAGAAACACAATGAAGAGCGCGGTGAGAAAGTCGCCACAGGAATAGATAAGTTCGGCTAAAGAAAGGTTAGCTTGCATGGCATAATAGGCCTTTCCTTTCGGGATGGGCGGCATCAGCTCTTGACGCGGCATACCTAAGTATTGTTCGAGCGAGATGAAGTGGTAGCCTTCTTTCTGTAGTTGGCTGATGATGCGAGGTAATGCTGTGATGGTGGGTTTGCGTGTTGTCCCTCCCGCATCGTGGAGTAGGATGATATGCCCATCCTCTCGATGAACACCATTGATAACACGCTGATAGATTTGTTCTGCAGTGACTCCTTCTTCCCAGTCGTTGGGGTCGATGGATTCGCCCACGAATAGATAGTTACGTCGGCTGGCAAGAATCATGGGTTCTATTTCATCGTGATCGGTTGGGTCGGCATCTGCATTGTAAGGCGCACGGAAGAGAACCGTACTATGCCCCGTCACGCTTTCGATGAGCATACGAGTCAGTTTGAGCTCGATGTAAGTTCTGCGTGTCGAATTCTCCACCATGTTATGATGGGTGAAGGTGTGATTGCCTATGGTGTTACCATTTTCATACACTTGCTTCACCAACGGCAGGTTCTTTTCCATTTGGAGACCTACCATAAAGAATGCTCCTGGCACGTGATATTGCTTGAGTGTTTTGAGTACGCTGGGAGTCCAACGGCTGTCCGGGCCATCATCGAAGGTCAATACCAGCTCTTTATCTCTTGCATGTCCGAGTTTGTTTACTTTATAGTTTGATGGGAGTTTCAGATAGTGTTCTTCTGCAATGAGTTGTGCATTTTTGTCCATGCTGATGGCCACTTTTCCAGCTTGTGGTTCAGTTTCCACACTTAGCACTTCGCCTTCTCCTACGAAGTTGACATCGTCCTTACCTGTGGGTTGCATGATGGCGGCCACATTGGTTTTGGCAATGGCTGAACGGGAGAGATTCTTGCCGTAGAAGTTCCACACACGGTCATCCTCTGTTCCCAGACGCCATAGTCCAAAGCCTCCAAGACCGTATTCTGTACCGAAGCGCATCGTGTTGAAGATGGTGGCGGCATCAGTCAGGAATACTCGATGAAGCACATTATTTTCATTATCAACGTACGAAAAATCGAGGTTGTAAGTGTCATTGTCGAAGTGTACACGAGTTTCGGCATCCAGTGCTGTTGATATGGCTTGATTGAAGGATACTGTTTGTCCTCCATCCTGTGGTGTCCAATCATAGCCGTACGCGGCCAGACCAAGAACAAGTTTGTCATTGGGAATATTGCGCGCGGCCCAGTCTGTGGCTTTTTCTATCCACCGCTGACTACTTATAGGGCCTGCATCACTTCCTGAATTGTGTTCGTCGTAGGCCATTAAGAAAATGTAATCATTGTATTTCGCAAGATTCACTATGTCATAGTCTTCATTGAATGGTGCTACATCTTGCGTGACATACAGGCCGTTGGCATGAAAGGTTGTAGAGAGCTCACGGACAAAGTTGGTAAGAATCGTGTTGTCTGTTATCTGTAAGTCTTCCAAGTCGATGTTGATACCGGCAAACTTGTTCTTCTTGCAGATGTTAGTGAGCTGGTTGATAAGGGCTGTACGCTGCTTGGACGTCTGCATGATTTTCATGATGGCATCCGAGCGGAATTTCTCTCCATAGTTGTTGGTCAGCATTGGCATAATTGGAATTCCAGTTCTGCGCATTTGTGCTAACGCACGAGTATCAATCTGCGTCTCAAGGCGATTGGTCTTTGGATTTAGAAAGAACCATTCAGGCATGATGAGATTAAGATGAGGCAGATTCTTTTTGAGAGAAGAGAAGGCACGTTTATCCCAGTTTACATACCAAGCTGCTCGAATTCCGATTTCTGGGCGAGTCCATTCCGCCATGTATTTAGACGTCAATGAATCTCCATGTCCCACAAAGCGCTGACGGCGGGAATTGATGCGTGCATCATTGGAGTGCATCTTGGCATCAGTGATGTAGTCGCGGAAAGATTTGTATTCTGTAGCTGTGGAATTACTTTTGAAGAGCGGTTTGTCTGCTGCCACCACGCTGCGATAATCATGATGGAAAAGAAGATGTGGAGAATCTTCAAAAATAAACATGGTAACAAATATCAGCACCAGGATAGCCACAAGGGTAAGCAGTACTCTAAACGACCATTTAAACCGATTCCACCGTGAACGAGAATCTGTTTGAAACACTTGTTTCTCCATAAATCAGAAATTTCTTATAACCTGAATATTCTGTCTGCAAAGTTATTTCGAATGCAGGTTATCTGAAGAATTGAAAGTGAAAAAAATAAGAATAATTTCTCGTTGATGTGTTTTTTGTAAAGTCTGATTTAGAGAAGGCTGATATTACTTCCGATGAGCAGCCTGTTTGTTTGCATTTTTCCATCTCCAGTTCTGCTTTACGTGTGGCTTTCAGAAAAACTCTCATCTATTCGGCAAGCAGAGAAAAACTTCTCCGAGGATTGAGGGCTTCACAGTGGTCAATCGTCGAAGAAGTTCTACGAGAAAACTTTTCATACACGAAAAATTTTCACACTCATCTCATCAGTGTTTAAAGTATTTTCATTCTCCACGTTAGTCCAATATCAAAATACGATTGTTTGGGACGTACCACGGCATGGGGCGTGGTGTTGTGTCCGAAAGCATAACTGTAGTTGGCGTGTAGGCGGACGCGGTCGTCCTTGAGTGGGAAAAATTCCACACCAGCACCTACGCGCGTGATTTCTGTACCTTGGCTCAGTCCGAGATCCTTATCGGTGTGCGTGCGATTCACATCGTAGCTGGCTTTGGCAAAGGCACTGATCATCGGCGAAAAGCGATAGGCGAAGCGGCTCATAATGGAACAGTCGCGGAAGAATACTGGTTGACCCGATGCAGCGCGGTTCATGAAGTCGATGTCCCATTCGATGTGGCGCCCGATATTGAAGCGATTGCCCAAACAAAGATAGGTGATGTATCGACCGGGGGCGTAAGCCATTAGGTTCAGAGACGATGAACTGTGGTAGAAACCATGATTGCCATACCATACGAGGTTGAAGGCATACATCTCGCCCGCTTCTCCATTCTTTTGCTTGTATTGTCGGCGGAATGGGCTTTCGCACACCTGTGCAATGAACTTGTCGTTGCCTTTTTTGGTGGAAACTATCGCGTTGACGCCCCAGTTGTAACAGGGGAAGTGGTAGCAGAACTCCCCGAGCTGATACACATCTATTGGAGCAGGATCAAATTCCCAACAACCTGTTAGTACCACCCATTTTCCAGCCATCAACGTGAGGCGTTCGCTGGGCGAATACGCCATATAAAGCCAGTCTGTAGCATCAAAAAAGTTGTAGTCGCGATTGATACCGTTGAGGCGCTGTCTGTATTTATAAGAAAATTTTTGACCAATACTGCCTTGCAGGTACACATCAAGCATTTCGCCCTTGAAACCTGAGAAGTCTTTTTGGTACTGCCCATCAACGTATTCTCGCTTATAGTCGCCGCGGGCTTCGAGGCGCATGCTGATGGGCTTCTCCTCTTGCGCGAAGAGCGAAGAGGCGAGGAGCAATGTTAGGATAGTGAAGGTGGTTCGCATTTGTGTAATTGAGATATTAGAGAAGGGAGGGGGATTGCCCCAAACTAAGATAACGCAGTAGTCCCCTATTTCTGGAAGCTGTTTTATTCTTTCTGCTGTGTGACAAGTTTAAGCTGTGGCCACACTTGTTTGTTTATTCCTGTTGTTGAATCAGTGGCATTTTTCTTTGCAAGCCTGCTTTCTGCTCATAGCTTGAGCACGTTTGTCGTTCCAAAGTCCCATGATGGCACTCACCTTGTCGGCCGCCATGAAAGATTGAATGTTTTCTTTGGCCATAAAGTCGATCAACCGCGCATAATCATCTTGATCGAGGATGATTTTGAGTTCCATCTTTTCTTTTTTGCTGTAGCCCCCGATCACTCTTTGCAGTGTCACACCACGATGAATGTAGCCTGTGACGAAATTGATGATTTTCTCGTATTCATCCGTGATGATGTAAACGCGAATTTTGGAACTCATCTCTCCCATGAAGTAGGTCACGATGATGCCGTTGAGCCACGTTCCCAAGAGGCCTATAATGACCAGTCCCACATCGTTGATGAGGAATGCTGTGCAGCAGATGGCACCTCCCGCAATACTGACCGCTGTGCCGAGATTGATGTGCATGTATTTGTTGACAATTTTTGCCAAAATGTCCAACCCGCCCGTTGAGGCATTGATGCTGAAGAGGATGGCTTGGGAGGCACTCAAGATGAGCACAAAGCAAAGGAGGTCAAACCATGGATCGGCGATGACTTGCCCTGTTCCGGCAATCGTTGTGGAGAAGAGAGATTCTTGCATCGGGAAGAGCCAGGAGAGCAAATCTATGAAGGGGCCCAGAATGAGGGCTGTATAGACCGTCTTTGCTCCAAACTCATTGCCAATGAGTAGGAAGGAAAGCACCAAGAGTATGGCGTTGATCACAAAGATAATGTTACCGACCGAGAGGATGGGAAATAATTTGCCAATCACCAGCGAGAGTCCTGTGATGGAACCCACAATCAGTTTGCTCGGAATGAGAAAGAAATAAACGGCAATGGACGCAACGAACATTCCGGCCGTCATGATGAACAGTTCCCACCAGAATTTCTTCGTCTTCAGTAGTTTGCCGAAGTCTTGTGCCAGTGCAAAAAGGCGCTCGCCTATTGTTCTCTTTGCTACAACTTCGTTTTCCATAATGTAAGTAGTTTGGGTTAAAAACTGTGTTAGTTTCACCTTTAAGGGGCTTAATGAGGCTTATATGGCAAAGGAAGGTTTCCTTTTGTCACTTTGCCTGTTGCAAACATACGTACGCTTTTGCAACAAAACAAAAAAAGATGCGTTTTTTTATATTAATATGTTATAAAACATATTTACTTACTCTTTTTGGAGGGTAAAAAGAGTAGTTTTTATTGATTCTGTACCTCTATTTCGGTGTGTTGGCACACTTCAGCAAAGCGGAAGCACATGGGCAGATGGTCGTTGATGATGCCGATGGCTTGAAGGTGAGAATAGATGATCACTGTTCCAACAAATTTGAAACCGCGTTGCTTCAAGTCTTTGGCCACAAGGTCGGAGAGGGCGTTGCGCGTAACGGGCGTATGAGCATGAGAAGGATAAACAAAAGTTTTACCTTTTGTGAACGACCATATATAATGGTCGAAGCTGCCGAACTCCTGCTGAATTTTCAGAAAGGCTTGTGCGTTAGAGATCATGGCTCTCACCTTGCACCGTGAGCGTATCATGCCCTCCGTTTGGATGATGCGCTCCACATCAACCTCTGTGAAAGTGGCTACTCGAGCGGCATCAAACTGCGCAAAGCAGCTGCGCAGGATTTCGCGTTTGCAGAGTACTAATTCCCAGCTCAGTCCGCACGACATACATTCCAGCACTAAATATTCGTAGTGCTTACGGTCGTCGTGAACCGCCAGTCCCCATTCTTCATCGTGATAGCGTTGGTAGAAATCTTTCTCTAAGACTTTGCCCCATGGGCAGCGTTGCTTCTCCATTTTGTGCGTTTTGCGCAAAAATACATTGTTTTCCTCTTCTGTTGTGTGCTTCCTGTAACTTTCTTTCCACTTCAGAGCGCGGGACAAACGGAGGAAAAGCGTAACTTTGTGCTTGTAAACCAAAGAATATATCAGTCTTTTAATTTTTCGGATATGGAAAATCAAGTGTTGAAAGCGCTCAAGGAGCGCCGCAGCGTAAGGAAGTATAAAGCAGAACAAATCACCGATGCCGAGCTCACGGCTGTGCTCGAGGCGGGCACTTATGCAGCCACGGGCAAGGGCCTGCAAGACCCCTGGATAGTGGCTGTGCAGAATGAGGAGATAAAGGCACAACTCATTCGGATGAATGCTGAAGTGATGGGCACAAAGGGGAATCCTTACTACGATGCTCCGACACTCGTGCTGGTCTTTGCTTCTAATCCAGAGCAATGGCCCAACGCGGTGCAGGATGCCTCTCTCGTTTTGGGCAATATGATGCTGGCTGCGTATGCGGTGGGTTTGGGTTCGTGCTGGATAAATCGCGAATTGCAGATGTTTTCTACCGATGAGGGCAAGGCTCTGATGCGTCGTTTCGGTTTGCCCGACGGACTCATCGGAGTAGGTGCGCTCTCTTTGGGCTATGCCGATGGAGAACCGCGTCCAGCAAAACCGCGCAAAGAAAACTATTATCGCATCGTGAAGTAATCGCTCCTGTGAAAGGAAACCATGGTCGGTTTTCTTTCTCCTTGCAATCATCATACAATGGTTTGCGGCGGGTACAGATATCTTTTTCGTTGAGAGCTATGAAGGCTCTCAAGGAGGAAATATCTGTACTCGCCGCAGGTGTTTCTATTTAGCTTGTGGCTACATCTCGAAGAAGCGTTCGAAGGCTTTGACGCAGTATTCGTGATCTGCCACACTGCCCGTTTCGCGACAACTGTGCATGGCCAAAACTGCATTGCCCATGTCGACACCACGGAGAGGGAGCGAAGAGGCTAAGATGTTGCCCAAAGTGCTACCGCCTGCCACATCGCTATGATTCACAAAACGCTGGCAAGGTACGCCTGCTTCCTCGCAAATGCGGGCAAAGACGGCCGCTGTGACGGCATCGCTGGCGTATTTCTGGGCTGCGTTGAACTTGATGACTGGACCTCCGCCCAACTGTGGGTGATTTGTTGGGTCGTACTTCTCGTTGTAATTGGGATGCCAACCATGGGCGTTGTCGGCCGAAATCATAAATGCTTGTTCGATGGCTTGATAGAATGCTTCCTCCGAGCCACTCTGCGCAAAGCAGATGCGCTTCAGCATCGATGCCAAGAACGGACTTCCTGCACCTTGCTTGGTCTGTGAGCCTGTTTCTTCATTGTCGAAGATGGCCAAAACTTGCGTTGTGTCGGTGGCAGGCGTGTGAAGTAGTGCCGTTAGTCCGGCGTAGCACATAGAAAGGTCGTCCAGACGACCAGAAGAGATAAACTCGTTGTGAACTCCGAAGGTGCACGCAGGAGTAGTATCGGCCAAGTAGAGATCAAAGTCGAGGATGTCGCTGCGGTCCACGTGCTCTTGCTTGTTCAGTTCCTCCACGATGACATTCATAAGGAGATTTCCGCGTTCCAGTTCGTTGCTGATGATGCCGAGTAGGGGAAGCACATCCTTTTGCCGAGAGAGTTTCACGCCGTCGTTCACTTGTCGGTTGAAGTGAATGGCCAAGTTGCTGATTTGCAGCAAGGGGCGCTGAATGTGAATGAGCATCGTTCGCGGATGTAAGGCATCGCTGCCGCGCAGGATTACGCGACCTGCAAGCGTCAGCGGACGATCGAACCATGTAGACATGATAGGGCCGCCGTAGACCTCTGTATTGAGTTTTACGATACCTCCTTCGCAGGTCATTTCAGCATTGGGTTTGATGCGGAACGTGGGCGAGTCGCAATGGGCACAAAGCAAGCGGAAGCCAGCTTCTGCCAGTGGGCGCGCGCCTATTTGGAAAGCGTAGATGGAAGAGTCGTTTTTGGTGACATAGAAGCGATCTCCAGCTTTTACACTGCCCAGAGCTTCGGCAGGGTTGAGATGACGATAGCCAGCCTTATCGAGTTCGGCCGCAATATTCTTCACCGCCAGAAAGTTTACGGGCGATGCATCGAGAAACTTCAGAAGGGAATCAATCATAGTATGCCTTTTCTATTTGTTATTATTTTGTTTGACATTTGATGTAGCGAAGTTACGGAAAAAGTTTAATTGCTGCTCGCAAAAGTTCTCGAATCCGTATACATCTTTATTCTGTTGGCTTATTGTCTGCTTTTTTCAGCCATCAGCCCAATTTCGTTTTTCGTCAGTCCAACAAAAAAGACCACCCCTAAAGAGGTGGTCTTATATACTTATATATGTGTCGGCAGATTAGATACCGAGCTTCTTGCGGATATCCTTGGGGATAGCGTTTTTGTTGATGAGAATGTTCATCGTCTTGTAGGCAACGTAAGGTTTGCTTGCGTAGAAGATACCTTTGTAGCGACCGTATTCGCCCCAACTATTCTTCACCATGAAATATTCCTTACCTTGGGGATCCTTAGCAAGACCGTAGATAACCATACCGTGGTCGTCCGTTGTTTCCCAATTGTCGTAAGCAGTCTGGCGAAGTTGCTGTGTGATAGTCAGTTCGTCCTTGCTGTCAGCTTCTTTCATCTGCTTGCCGTTTGTACCCATCCAGCGAGCAGCATCAGAACCCGTCAAGTCGTTCTTATAAGACTTTGCCGGAACTGTTGCAATACCGTTGCGGCTGAAGCCCTTTTCGCTGACGTCAGCACCCCATGCAAAGGTGTAGCCATTGCGGACAGCGCTTTCCATCACAGTCATAAACTCGTCCAGAGGTAAGTTGTAACTCTCTGCCCAGCGCCAGTTGTCCTGCACTTCAATAACGAATTTGCTGTAGAAAGGATGGTGCGTGAAACTTGTCAAACTTACGTAGTCGTCGAGGTTAAGTCCGAGGCTCTTCTGGAAGCTTTCCGGTGTGTAGCTTTTGCCTTTGTAAGTAAAGGTCTTGGGGAGTTCACCGAAATAATTTGCATAGATATTGCTCAGCGTAGATTTCCACGTGAGAGGAATCTTCTTCATTTGGCTATTTGCAATGGACTTAACGTAAGCACTGGCCTGTGCGTCGAGCGTGTTGAAGTTGAAGAGGCTATCTCCGTAGAGACTACCAGGGAAAGGCATTGCTTCTTGAGGAACAATACCATAGTGACGCATACAGTAGAGAACGTCGTAGAAAGAACCACCCTGGCTGAAACTTACATCGCCGTGCATACGGATGGCCTTCTCGGCGCGGTCCATATAAGTATGGTAAGCCACAAAGCTCTCGCACAAATCGTATGTGCCCTTACCGAGACGGAGAAGTTCAGCCTCGAAGAACCCGAGAGAACTATAATCCCAGCAAGTACCCGACTGATTCTGGTCCTTGATTGAGGTAATGGGGTTGGCTTTCACTACGGTAAACTGTACCGTGTCATTCTTGGCCGCTGCTGGCTTTTCTTGAGCGACCATTGTTCCTGGGAGCAGCATCATTACAGCTGCAAGGAGGAGATTTTTGTTCATATAAAGATAAATTTTAATTGTATGTGCATGTTGATGATGCCGCACTGGTTAGGCGGCATCATTGGGGTGTCCCATGATGGGAGAGAATAAGTGGAATTTTAGTCTCTGTTAGCGAGGAATTCCTCCACTTCGTCCACGTGGTAAGGTATGCGATCCTTGCCTAAGAAGCGGCAACCATCAGCGGTGACTAAGACATCGTCTTCGATGCGTATTCCGCCGAAGTCTTTGTACTCCTCAACCTTGTCGAAGTTGATGAAATCATCGTATGTGTGCTGAGAGCGCCACAGGTCGATGAGGTCTGGGATGAAATAGATTCCCGGCTCGTCGGTGACAACAAAGCCTTCTTCGAGGCGGCGTCCCATGCGCAGACAGTTAGTGCCGAATTGGTCGAGATTTGGACGGGTTTCGTCGTCGAAACCAACGTAGGTCTGGCCCAGTCCCTCCATATCGTGAACGTCCATGCCCATCATGTGGCCCAGTCCGTGGGGCAAGAACAGCGCGTGAGCTCCTGCACGGAGAGCGGCTTCAGTGTCGCCCTTCATTAGGCCTAACTCTTTCAGTCGGTTCGTCATGAGTCGGCACACATCGAAGTGTACATCCCACCAGCGAACACCAGGCTTGGCCACATCGAGAGCTAAGTCGTGGCAGTCCACCACAATCTGGTAAATATCTTTTTGCTTCTGCGTGAAGCGGCCACTAATGGGCGTGGTGCGTGTATTGTCCGAACAGTAGTGCTCGTTAGTCTCTGCGCCCGCGTCGCAAAGCATAAGGCGACCGGCCTCAAGGGCGCGCGGCGACGGATTGCCGTGCATGATTTCCCCGTGCATAGTGACGATGCTCTGGAACGAAGGGACAGAACCGTAGGCCATAGCGATACCGTCGATAGTGCCTCCGATGAATTGCTCCGTCACGCCCGGCTTGCAGAGACGCATCGCCGTTGTGTGCATTTTATAACCAATGACAGCAGCGCGTTCGAGCTCTTCGATTTCTTCTGCCGTCTTCTTGCTGCGTTGTTTAACAACCGCCTGGATGAGAGGCAGAGAGGCAGCCGCACGCTGTTGTGACGGATGGATATGCAGCAGATCCATGATTTGAATCTGCGTGTCGTAGCGATAGGGCGGGAGGAAATGAACCTTACGTCCTTGTTTGACGGCTTCGTCTACGATGTCGGCCACACGGCTCATAGGAGCATGATTGGGAACACCTGCTTCCTGCGCCAAGTCGCCCACCGACTGTACGCTACCGTACCACACAATGTCGTCGATGTCAATCTCGTTGCCGCAAAGAACCTCGTAGTCCGTGTCGGCATCCATGACGCCAACCAGTCCTTCGCGGTGCTGTGCGAAATAGTAGAGGAACGCGCTATCCTGCCTATACTTATAGGCGTTAGAAGGATAGTTCATCGGTGCATCATTATTGCCAAAGAGCAGAATGATGCCGTCGCCCACGAGCTTCCGAAGTTCCTGGCGGCGCTGAACGTAAGTCTCTTTGCTGAATAACATAATAGTATAAAATAGGTCTCTATTGAGCCCCCTTAATTTGAATAAATGTTTCCCCGCAAAGATAAGACTTTTTTCTGAAAAGTGCTATCTTTGCAAGACTTTTTCGCATTCATTTTACAAAATGAAAGAGTCTGTAAAAGATTTTCCTAATTTTATTGATGTCGTTTCGCTATCTATGGTGTGGCAATACGGAGATTTTCGTTGCTCGCATAGACGTTTCTGCGGTGTTGTGTATACTTGTTTTTTCCTCCTTATATTGTCTTTTCTGACTGCTACTTTTTGCGTTGGAAAACACCCTAATTATGCTTGCCTTTCTCTATGAAACTCCTCATTTTTAATCCTTCTCACGACGAAGCTTTGGCTTCTAATTCACCTTATTATTATCCTTCGAAAGCCGCGCGCTTGCAGGCTGAACGCTTTGCGGGACAGCGGTTTCCATGGGCTAAAGAAGATGATGTTTGCTGGACTCCTGGCGATACCGTGGATTGGGAAGCTATCACGGAGATTCAGCCTTGGGGCTGGGACCCTTTACTTTGTCATCAGTTGGTGCGAGCAGGTGCCCCCGAACGCCTATTGCCTTCGGAAGAACAAATACAGCGGATTCGTCAACTCAGTTCGCGGCAAACTGTTGTTACGCTCTTGCCCTTACTTCGCACCGATGTGGCAGAAAGTTTCGGTAAAGCGCAGTTTTGCACCTCCTTTGAAGCTGTGGAGTGCGCGTTGCAAAGTTGGGGAGAAGTGGTACTGAAATCGCCGTGGAGCTGTAGTGGGCGCGGCGTGTTTAGAGTTAATGGCCTGCTCACCGAAGCCCAGCAAGGGCGCGTCCATCGGATTTTGCGCGAGCAAGGTGGCGTTGAAGTAGAGCCTTTTTATGCGCATGAACAAGATTTTGCGATGGAATTTTCTTACCGAGATGGGCAACTCCACTACGAAGGTCTCAATGTTTTCCAGACCACTCCTTCGGGGCAATATCTGTCCAATCTTTCGCCCGAACTCTTGCGCGTTTCGCCCGATGTACTTGCCGCCGTGCGCCGAAGCCTGCAGCAGCATCTTCCCCCAATCCTCGGTGAGGACTATCGAGGGCCGCTCGGCGTCGATATGATGCAGCAAGCGGGCAAAGTGCATCCCTGCGTGGAAATCAACCTCCGGCGAACGATGGGGAAGTTTTGAACTGCGTGCGCTTTGGGTTTGTTTGAGCAGCATCTTATAAGAGCTATTAACCGTCCTTTTCTTTTACATTCTCTCTTGCTGAAATAGAAAGGCAAGTGCTTACCTTTTCATCGTTTTCCTTATTGCCTCGGCCAATACTATAGACGTGTTGGCCGACATCCTTATTGTGCTGGCTGATACAATAAGGAAATCTGCGCAGTTTCTTATCGTATTTCTGATTTTCCTTGTCAGAAACGGATGGAGAGTATAGAGAGGAGTAGGACTTATTGGCAAAATCTCAGCTTTCGTTGTCCAACTGATGCACTCCCATAAGGAAGCCAAACGTTTCTCCTTGCAATATTTTCAAACAATTTGTCGAAGTTGGATTTCGCGCGACTCTCAGGGGTGTAGAATGTGTGAATTATTGACAAAATTAGAGGTGTATTATATTCTTTTCGTAGGTCTTCCTTTCTCCCTAAGAGAAGGAAACGGACAGCGTTATATTGCTCGGAGAATAGGTATGTTCCCCTTTTTTCTCTCATCAATCCCCTTTTTCTCCGAAAAAACTGTATCTTCGCGTTTATTAAAATAGAAATTACATGAAAAAGATTATTTCTTTCCTCTTCGTGCTTTTCGTTGCTGTTAGCGCGAATGCACAGTTCCGTGAGGGTACTAAGTACGTGAATGCCTCTCTGTCCAACTTAGGTTTTTCTTATAGTAAGGCCGATCGTTTCCGCTTCGGACTTCAGTTGGATGCAGGTTATTATATTGCCGACCGCTGGATGGTTCATGCCAATGCAGGTTATCAGCACACGAAAGCCGTTGATGATATCTTCGTTGGTGCAGGTCTTCGCTATAACATTACGCAGAATGGTCTCTACCTTGGAGCCGGTGCCGAATTGGCGCATCATACCAAAGGAAGCACCGACCTTTACATTCCAGCAGAGGTGGGCTATACGTTCTTCCTCAATCACTACCTCACCATTGAACCAGCTGTTTATTACAAGATGAGTTTGAGCCACTTTGGCGATAACAGTACAGCCGGCGTTCGTGTTGGTCTGGGCTATTATTTCTAACATTATAAATCCCCTTCCTGTGTGGCCCATCGTAGGCCTACTTCGGAAGGGGTTTTTTATCTTTTATATATCATCATGACACAGATTTCAGAACTGGGAGAGTTTGGGCTGATTCATCATCTGACGGATAAGTTCGAGAACAAAAATGCTTCGACCATTAAAGGCGTAGGCGATGATTGCGCTGTGCTTTCTTATCCCGACAAACAAGTGCTTGTGACGAGCGATATGCTTATGGAGGGCATCCACTTCGACCTTGTTTACACACCGCTGAAGCATCTTGGTTACAAAGCCGCGCAGGTGAATTTCTCCGATGTGTATGCCATGAACGGAACGCCCCGACAGCTCGTAGTGTCAATGGCCTTGGGACGTCGATTCTCTGTGGAAAATGTCGAGGAAATATATGAAGGTCTGCGTTTGGCCTGCGAGCGTCATCAGGTGGATCTCGTTGGCGGCGACACTTGTAGCAGTATGACCGGCTTGGCTCTCAGTCTGACGTGTATCGGTGAAGCATCAGCCGAAGACCTTGTTTA